>JBGTCB010000031.1:0-3980 GCA_041748995.1 Saprospiraceae bacterium
GGCAGCCGTGATTTCTATCGATTTAACGATGATCGAAGGCATGCAGATTCTGAATGATGGCATCCGTCAATACATCTATGACATTCCAACTCTTGATGATCCCTCCCGGCTCAATGTCAATGGTATTACCGATCCGGATGACCTTAATTACAATGGAATCGATGTCAACGATCCATGGGGTGGTAATGACGGACTCAATCAGGCCATGATTGTAGCAGGTGGCCCTGTGCAAATATTTTCCCCGGGATTCAGGAACGCCTACGATTTGGTACTCACTCAGTCAGGTGCTGTATTTGTCACTGACAATGGTGCCAATCAAGGCTGGGGGGGCTTACCCGATAATGAGGGGACAGATTCGGTTTCTAATAGGTATCTTCCTGGAGAACCAGGGAGCAGTTCTCCTGTGGGGGGAGAGCAGGTTAATAATGTTGATCATTTAACACTTGTAACCACCGATATCCAAAATTATACTTTTAATAGCTTTTACGGCGGTCATCCTAACCCGATTAGAGCTAATCCAAGTGGTGCAGGTCTATATACTAATCCCTCTGCAAATGATACCATTGGTGCCATTTTTCGCACCTTAACCTACGATCCGGATGGATCTACCCCAGGTTCTACTACAAATGCATCAATTGCATTACCAGCTAACTGGCCACCTGTTAGCATCGCTGACGCAGTTCAGTCAGATTGGCGGGCACCCGGAGGCAATAATCCAGATGGAGAGAATGACATTCTTACCACAACCTGGGGCACTAATACAAATGGTATTGATGAATATACCGCGTCAAATTTTAATGGAGCGATGCAAGGCGATTTGATTGCCGGCACAAATATGGGAGAGTTAAGAAGGTTGCAATTAAATCCCGATGGTTCCCCTAATTCGTTGACCAATGCCTTTGCATCCAACCTCGGTGGCAATGCACTCGGGATTACCTGCAACAGCGACACTGATCCTTTTCCGGGAACAATGTGGATAGCTACGTTCAACAATAATATTGTAGTGCTTGAGCCGCAAGATTCCATGACTTGTCTGAATCCGGGAGATCCCGGTTATGATCCAAATGACGATTATGATTTCGATGGTTACACCAATCAGGATGAAATCGATAACGAGACTGATATCTGCAATGGGAGCTCTCAACCGCAAGATTTTGACAAATCAGCCGGTGGAAGTCTGGTTTCAGACCTCAACGATACGGACGACGATAATGATTCTGTTTTGGATGCGGACGATCCGATGCAACTTGGAGATCCACTAGATGCTGGCTCCGATGCATTTACGGTGCCTGTTAATAACGAATTATTTTCTGATCAACCAGATCTGAAAGGTTACCTGGGATTGGGTCTTACCGGGCTTATGAACAATGGAGACCCAAACCCAAATTGGCTTAATTGGCTCGATCAGATAGATGCAGGACCCAATCCGAATGATATCTTAGGGGGTGCGATCGGTGCAATCACAATGCAAATGACTTCGGGTACGGCTGATGGAAGCGCCAACAATCAAGAAAAGGGATTTCAATTTGGAGTGGAAGTAGACCAGTCACTGGGTATGTTTACTATTGAAAGCCAAATGCTAAATTTTACCGATCCTCTGCAGCTCTATGGATCTGCCACTACTGTAGATGCACCTGATGCGGAAATTGGTATTCAGATAGGTGATGGTACTCAGAGTAATTTTGTCAAATTTGTGCTGAACCAAACCGGATTTGAACTTTATGAGGAAGATGCTGATGCGGCTTCTGAAGTGGTATCCAACGTAATTTCAATGGGAAACCGCCCATCCAATTCGACTCGGTTTTTTCTTAAGGTCGATCCATCAGATGGTACCATTACGGCCAAATATTCATTCGATTTTGGACCTCTTCAGACCTTGGGATCTATTACTGCTCAAGGTGTTCTGCTGCAGGCCATTCAGCAGAGTGCTACACCTCTGATTGTTGGAGTTTCGGGTTCTTCCAAGGCGAGTAATAAAGAAGTAGAGGGCACCTGGGACTATATTAAGGTGCTCTCATCCGCACCCACCATTGCTAATGTTCTGCCAAATTTGACCAGGCTTATAAATGATCCATCTGATACGATCGATTTGGATTATTATTTCGATGATGATGAAGGAGCTGCCAATTTGATTTATACGATAGAATTGAATTCTGATCCGTCAATCGTTGCTAGTATCTCCAGCAATACATTGATTCTTGATTATCCATCGACGCCTGCTACGTCAATGTTAACAATTAGGGCAACCGATCAGCAGAGCTTATATATAGACCAGACTTTTACGGTCGATGTCACCGCCGAACCAACTGTGCTATTCAGGGTGAATGCAGGTGATGTGTTAGTTACAGCCACCGACGCACCCAATCCGGACTGGGCTGCTAATACTGGTACTGGTGCGCAGTCTGGAACTGGGTTTGATGTAAATACCGGACCTATTGGTACTTATTTTATTACTAATAGAAATGCGTCAGTGCCGTCCTATGCGCCTACCGCCCTTTTCACTAAAGAACGGTGGGACCCGCCTACGGATCCGGAAATGGAATGGACATTCAATACTGGAAATGGTACTTTTATTGTTAATTTTTTCATGGGTAATGGTTTTGATGGCACAATGAATCCCGGCGAACGTATCTTTGATGTCTATATCGAAGGCAATCTTGTAATCGATGACAAGGATCTCAGTGCCCAATATGGCCATCAAGTAGGTGCCATGGAATCATATCAGGTTCAGGTAGCTGATGATGTGCTCAATATTGAATTTATTCACCAGATCCAAAATCCGTTGATCAATGCCATCGAGATCATCGGTGCAGGCAATGTTCCTCCGATTACGGTAGACCCTATTGCTGACCAAACAGATGATGAAGGGGACAACATCAATATCCAGGTGGTAGCCTCGGGAGGCAAGAGCAGCGAAAGTTTTACTTTTAGTCAGGTAGGTCTGCCTCCAGGCCTTCAGATTGATATGAACACCGGATTGATATCCGGGATCATTGCAGCTGGTGCAAGTACGGGAAGTCCTTATAACGTGACAATTACTGTCGATAAACCATCGAGTGTACCTGTGGATCTTGAATTCATCTATACAGTTCTTTCGGGAGGTCCCCAAATTACATGGACGGACCAAAGCGACGACGAAAACTATACGGCCAGGCATGAATGTTCGTTTGTCCAGGCGGGCGATAAATTTTATCTATTTGGAGGGCGTGAGAATAGTCAAACCCTTGATATTTATAATTATCAGTCGAAAACCTGGAGTTCTCTCTCAAATTCCGCTCCTCTGCCATTCAATCATTTTCAAGCAGTGGAATATCAAGGCCTTATTTGGGTTATAGGTGCCTTTGCTGATAATGGTTTCCCGAATGAGACACCTGCAGAAAATGTTTGGGCTTACAACCCTGCATCTGACACCTGGATTCAGGGCCCTGAAGTACCGGTAGGCAGAAGGCGTGGGTCAGCTGGGCTTGTTCTCTATAACGATAAATTTTATATAGTTGGAGGTAATACTGATGGTCATGCTGGGGGATATATAAAATACTTTGATGAATTTGATCCAGCCACAGGAATTTGGACCCCCTTAGCGGATGCTCCCAATGACCGCGATCATTTTCATGCCGCTGTAGCCAACGAGAAACTATATGTTGCCGGAGGCAGAAAGTCAGGTGGAGCCGGAGGTACCTTTGCACCGCTGGTACCTGAAGTAGATGTTTATGACTTCACCACCAGTACATGGTCGACCCTGGCTGCTTCATTAAATTTACCTACCCCAAGGGCAGGTACGGCCACAGTAAATTTTCAAGGTGAAATCTATGTTATCGGTGGTGAAGGTAATGGACTTGCCTATAAAACTACCGAAACCTTTGATCCGTCGATGAATGTTTGGAGTAGTAAAGATTCTATGAATTTTGCACGGCACGGAACTCAGGGTATCGTCTCTGGTGAGGGCATTCATATTGCTTCTGGTTCACCAAATCAAGGAG
>JBGTCB010000032.1:0-3705 GCA_041748995.1 Saprospiraceae bacterium
TTTTGATTTCAAACCTGCATA
Source organism: Saprospiraceae bacterium (assembly GCA_041748995.1). GTDB lineage: Bacteria > Bacteroidota > Bacteroidia > Chitinophagales > Saprospiraceae > JABDMH01. The sequence continues at coordinate 22 of JBGTCB010000032.1, forward strand.
GGATGCATAAGATAATGTACTACATTCGTGCTCTCAATTTCAGTTTGTGCGACCATTGACCCGTGAAGATTGGCTTATCATCGGATCCTTCGCGACCATTTATGTTGTATGGGGAGCCACTTATCTCTTTGTATCCTTTGCTGTGCAGCAGATTACTCCTTTTTATTTATCGGGGATAAGATTTTTTCTTGCATCTGGTATACTGCTGATGATAGGCCTGCTGCTAGGCCGACTGCAAAAGCCCAGTCGCAAGCAGCTGGTCAATGCACTTGGAGTTGGGGTCTTCTTTTTGGGTGTGGGTACAACGGGCGTTGCCTGGGCACTTAAAACGGTTGATTCAGGTTTTGCTGCACTTCTGATTTCAGCTGAGCCTTTAATCGTGGTCCTGATGTTATGGATTCTCAATAAACGATCCCCTTCAGCTCTTTCTTTCTTTGGCATTGCCCTGGGAATGTTAGGCATCTATCTTCTGGTGAGCCAGGATACTATTATTGTGAGTCCTAATCATTGGCTAGGTATTTTAGCCATTATTACGTCGATGATTTGCTGGGGTACCGGCTCCATCTTCATCAGTCGGTCAGATATGCCGAAGAGTCCTTTTGTCAATACGACCTTACAAATGCTTTCCGGGTCTGTCTTTGCATTTATTGTCAGCTTTTTGGTAGAGCCATCCCCAGCTCCGGTTTCATCCTGGAATTTCATGACGATTTACTCGGTACTTTTCCTCATCATCTTTGGCAGCGCCCTCGCTTTCTCCGCTTTTAATTATTTACTCACCAAGGTGTCACCGGAAAAGGTAGCAACCGGTACCTATGTCAATCCCCTCGTAGCTCTTTTGTTGGGTTATTTGTTTAATGAAGAGCTGGTAACCCTGCAATCAATGATTGCAGCCGTGGGAATGCTTACCGGAGTCTATTTTATCAATATAGCTAAGAGCCGGAATGTGGCGGTGAAGATCTGATTCATATCCTCCATTGGAGATTATGGCAGATCCCTGATTCTCAGTCACAGATCAAACAACATTTACCAGAAAACACCTTCACTTCCCAATCAAACGATGGAGGTAAGAGGGGCCATTTTTAAAGCATTCCAGGTAGTGGATGAAGTTTTTTTCTGGTGTTCCAATTATTTTTTGAAAATTTTCGCAATGAATAGATTTAGGTATCTTATTGAATATCAATGATAAAAACGACAACAAATGACAACAAACACTTTTATCCGGGTGCAAACGAAAGTAAACACTTAATAACCGAATCCAATAAAGCACCATCTCCATCTTTGTGAAGTCGTCAATAATTGGTGGCGATCTAAATTCAATTATTAACCTAAAATTTATGAAGTCATGAAAAATTTAGTAAACAGAGTTCAGCTTATTGGTCATTTAGGAAAAGATGCAGAAGCCATTGATATCGGCAACGGAAAGCGACTGGCAAAAGCCACTTTGGCGACCAGCAGTTCCTTTATCAACAAAGAAGGAAATAAAGTGGAAAACACGGACTGGCATAATCTGGTGGCCTGGGGTAAAACAGCCGAATTAATGACTGCCCTTGGCACGAAAGGAGTGAAAATGGCGGTCTCAGGCAAGATAAGTACCCGAAATTATGAGGACAAACAAGGTGTCAAAAAATATTTCACAGAAATTGTAGTGGATGAATTCATGCTGGTAGGAGAAAAAGTGAAGAAACCTTTTTGAGTTTCCTTCCTGAGATGAATGTGAAAGGGTGCGGCATTGACGCACCCTTTTTAGTCTAACCTAGCCTTTTCGATATTTATGAGGATGGGTACTGATCTATTAGGAGATCATCACTTTATGACCGGTTGCGGCCGCCAGATAAATCGCCTCAATGACTTTCATGTCATTAAGTCCCTCGACACCATTGGCTATCACCGGTGTATTATCCAAAATATTCCGTGCGAAAGCATCCATTTGTACCGCCTGATGATTGGTGTGTGGTATTTCGACTAATTCTCCCTTAACGGTTAGTTTCAGGGGACCATATCCAAATGCTGGTTCGAGTTTATAACTACCCTGGTCGGCATGAACGAGCAGATGACCCGCACGGGCAGAGTAACTGGTCATACAATTAGCGATGATACCATTATCAAAATACATCTGCCAATAAAGAGTCTCTTCTACATCTTTAAATTTATCGGTACGGGTATTAAAGGACTGAGCCGTAACACCTATGGGCTCTTTTCCCATCGCATGACGTACCCCATGGACCGAGTAAACTCCCATGTCCATCAAAGGACCACCACCTGCCAGTTCTTTGTGAAAACGCCAGTTATCCCAAGTGGCTCCGGCATAAAATGCATTGCTGCTTTCTACTGACCTGATTTCACCGTGAACTTTTTCACGGCAGAGACGCTCCATTTCCTGATTATTGGGTTCATAAAGGAGGCGGTATCCGATCTGCAATTTTACTCCTGCTTTATCGCAGGCAGCAATCATTTCCACACAGTCTTTGACGGTATTGGCCATCGGTTTTTCGCAGATCACGTGTTTACCTGCCTGAGCACCCCGAATAGTATACTCCGCATGCATACCATTTGGCAGCACGATATACACAACATCGATATCAGGATTATCCTTGATGCGGTCATAGTTCTCATAGTTGTAAATGCTTTCCGGACTAAGGTTGTATTTTTCTGCCCAGAGTTTGGCTTTATCGGGAGTACCGGTCACGATGCCGGCAAGCTTCATAAATTTGGTTTCCTGGAGAGCAGGTGCCAATTGATTGGTCGAATAACTACCAAGACCAACCAGGGCTATGCCCAATTGCTTCTCTGGTTGTATTGCGTATGCTGAGTAGAGCGCGTTTGGCAGTGTCAGCGCACCAATACCAAGGCCGGTTGATTTTATGAATGAACGGCGATTTAGATTCATTTGATTTATTTGATTAATTCTGAAATGAACTTTGCAGGTTAAAAATAAGATTTTAATCCTCTAATGCTGTATTGTACAGGTCTCCAAACCTGACTGAAGATAAGAATTGACTGTACGATGACCATAGAAGACCTTCTGTTTCAGATCAACTAATGGTTTTATCGATCAGAGAGTAATGTTAAGTTGGTATAGAGATCAAAAATTTGCACCAGTAAGCAATGCATATTATTCTCTCAGATTCCCTCTGTTTTCAGCCGGTTTACTTTTTCATAAACCGCATCTTCGAGGTCTGCTTTATATTTCAGTACTTTGGCCTGGATGGCAGCGTCTGCCGAACCTAAAATCTGAGCTGCAAGAATACCGGCATTTTTTGCACCGTTCAGAGCAACCGTTGCTACCGGCACACCACCCGGCATTTGCAGGATCGACAGAATAGAATCCCAACCATCTATCGAGTTGGAGGATTTAATTGGAACTCCAATCACAGGCAGGGGACTGAGAGATGCGACCATACCCGGTAGGTGAGCTGCACCACCGGCACCGGCAATAATTACCCTTAGTCCTTTGGTGTGGGCTTCCTGAGCATATTCAAACATCCGTCCGGGTGTGCGGTGAGCAGACACAATCGTCAATTCATACGGTATAGAAAAATGGTCAAGTATCTCCGCTGCGGCTTTCATTACCGGAAGATCAGAATCGGATCCCATGATGATACCAACAAGTGGTGCGGTCATAATTTCTGTTATCTGTAACAAAGTTAAAATTTTACCTCGAAGCACAGATACGAAGTCTTCAGG
>JBGTCB010000033.1:0-14858 GCA_041748995.1 Saprospiraceae bacterium
AAAGGTTAATTGTAGTCCGTTTTTCCCGTTATCGTGTATGTCAGCAGCCTCTGGTTTGCCATGGATCGAGGCACGTACTGAAATCTCTTCCTGTGGGCGGGAAGATATGCCGGTATGGTCATCTTCTGCCGTGGCTTCGGCGATGGTTCCGGTATGAGTTTGTTCCAGGAGATAAAAGGGATAATCGCTCTTGTCTAAGGAGAAAAGTTCGAGCAGGGCCTCATAATGGGTGATCGTGCAGGGTATATACCAGACTTTCATAGATACAGAGTATGCCCGGTCCGGAAGGCTTCTTACCAACCGGATAATTTCCGGATTCCAGGGAAAAAAAATCTCGACAAAGTCTTTATCCCGGTGTTGGATTTTCCGGATGGAAATAGTCTGACCGTGCGCAGTGAATAACATCGATGGTGATTAAGGTATCAATTTTACGAATATACAGATTCTGACAATAAATAGGTATATCGTTTGAGGATAGTGCGGATTCTTTTTGCTTGCAAAGCGGTGTTCTTCAGTCCGCATGTAAAAAATACCTCGGTCAAATTATCAAAGATTCTTCTTAAATTGTTGGTGATGAAAAGACTCTTATTACTCATCGTGCTGGTGCTGCTGGGCGTAGGTTTTTCGGCATTTCCGGAAAAGGGACAATGGGGTTTTTATGGACACCGTCTGATCAACCGGATGGCTGTCTACACCCTGCCTCCGGAGATGATGGTGCTTTTCAAACCCAATATTGAATTTATTGCCGAACATGCCGTCGACCCGGATAAACGCCGGTATGCAAGTCCCTTTGAAGCTTCCCGTCACTACATGGATCTCGATCATTGGGGTACCTATCCCTATCATGATTTACCCCGGAAATGGTCGGAGGCTTTGTTGAAGTATTCTGATATCGTGTGGCATAAAACCGCCAGGGATAGCCTGATTTTTTCCGGTAAAAGTATCTGGCAGCGATTTTACAGTCAGGATTCATTGATGGAGATTTCTGATCCGGCTGCCTCTCTCGGAAGTAATTTTCCCCAATTTTTTCAGGAATTTATTTTACCGGATTATTACGAAGAGGAATGGACTATTGATTGCGATTTGTGGAAGCATCACCTGCAGTTGCCGGAAGAAGAAAGCTGTTCTAAGGTTCGGGTTCTTGATAGCCTGACCGCTCATGGTATATTACCTTATCATCTGATCCGGATGCAACGTGACTTAACCCTTGCATTCCTGCAAAAAGACAAAAACCGGATAATTCGCCTCAGTGCAGAAATGGGACATTATATAGGGGATGCCCATGTGCCCTTGCATACCACTAGCAATTACAACGGACAGCTAACGGATCAATTAGGTATTCATGCTTTTTGGGAAAGCCGGATTCCGGAATTATTTGCCGAAGAAAATTATGATTTCTTTGTGGGGAAAGCGAATTATATCGCAGATCCCAGCGAATTTTACTGGAATATCGTGCTGGAAAGCAATTCCTATGTAGATAGTGTACTGCTGATTGAAAAACGTCTGAGTGAGATATATCCCTCTGACCAGCAATATTGCTTTGATGAACGACTGGGTATCACGGTACGTACGCAATGCAGGGACTATGCCCTGGTCTATCAGCAACGAATGAATGGTCTGGTGGAACAGCGGATGCGACAATCGATCAGGGCGGTTGGTAGTTCCTGGTACACCGCCTGGGTCGATGCCGGTCAGCCGGATTTTCGTAAAGATGCCCTGGTGATCCATGAGGAAGCGTCCGGTTTGGAAAAGGAGGATGCGCCCACTAAAACCGGTAAAGGCAGTATCAGGATTCACGAATAGGAGGGTGGGTTCGCAGGAAGCTACCGCTAAAAACCGGCATCGAAGATGGAAAGGAAAAACCGGCATTTCTTAAGTCTAAATCAAAGACAGCTTTTATGGTTACACTTTTTGAGGAGAACAGACCGGAGATTCAAATCTCCATTGTAATGAAAATTAATGGTGGACGTTTGGAAGTCACCGGAATGGATTATGGCAAACTGGTGTTCGATATCCATGGAAAAAGTGACTATGAATACAATTTATCAATTACAGAGGAACAAAAAGAACAGCTAAAGCAGAAATTACAGGGTGAAGACGATAGGATTCTCACTGATGGAGATTTACTGCAATGGTTTCAAAGGCACTACAGTAAAAATGAGGCATTTTCAGAAATTCAAAATTTACTCAAGAGGTTGGAGATTAAACACGAGGTCTTTATCTGGTGAGTAACGGGTGGCCTGAATAGTTACTTTAGTTACTTTATTTCATTAATTTCCTTTTCAAGTACTGGAAGGTAACGAATAACTATGAGCCAAATCACATCATCTGAGACCGAATCATATCCGTGGATTATTCGATTACGAGTATCTATGATTTTCCTTGAATCACTTATTTTTACATCAGGTTCAATTCTTATAATTCGACTCAGTGCTTCGCCAATTATTTCAATGTTTCGTTCAACTGCTCGCTTTGTTTTCGTATCTTTCTCAAATTCGAGGAAATTTCTCGGTCTGGGTAGAAAGTCGTTGATTTCGGCAATAGCTTTCTCAATATCTTCAAGCCACACCTTGATTTCGTCTGGCATAAACGAGCATTTTTTGTTTGTTAATCAGGTGCTCGAATGTCTTGTTTCGGATAGCTTTTTGTTCGAGCAAATCTATCTTCCTCTTGAATATTCTTTCCAGTTCAAACTTTAGTTCAAAATAGTTTTCAGCGTATTCAATTGGGTCGTACGACATAATCGAAACGATAAAGTCGATATCGCTTTCCGGATTAAATTTATCCGTCAGGATAGAGCCAAAAGCATAGAGTTCGTCCACTTTGAAAGCCGAACATGCTTTATCCAACTCTTTTCTGTGCTTTTTTATCAATTCCATCGGATACTGTTTTCTGCTCGAAATTAACGATTTCTATACTTTATCAGGTTATTTCTTTGGTTTTCATTTGATTGATGAGACTGGTTCCGGCTATGCGTAGTGATGGATTTCAAGGTACTTCATTTGACATTAGACAAGTAATAGCAATAAAGACATGACTGGTGTGGAAGGAAAGAAGACAAGTCAACTGGTTATGATTTTCCGAAAGAATGTTGGAATTAGGAGTTAAAAACATTTACCTCAATCGATCATGGGAGTTTGAAATTCTTAATGGAAAGAGTGCCAGGTTTCTGCGTCCATCTGCAATGGTCCACTAGTGGTTGCATTAAAATGTAACCAATTGAATACTTTTTCACAATCGTCGATTTTATTTGTTTACCGAGAAATTAAAGACATCCGGTCGGGAATAATGACCTACAACATCGAGCATACGTTTCGCTTCGGTAATCGCATTTAGGTCAATGTCTGCATAAAGAATGCCTTCAGCTGACTCAAGAGGCCCAGCCAGTATTTGCCCTTTCGGACATACAATACAACTGTTCCCTACATTAATCCATTTTCTGTCGAGGGGGTATAATTTCTTAAATTCATATTCATCAGGGATATCATCCATGTTCAATGCCATGCACACGCTTACAACAAAAAGCCCTCCCTCTCTGGCTATGTGTTGCATTGACTGCAACCAATTAGGACTCTTATCCCAGGTAGGTGCCGCCAATATCTGCGCACCTGACTCATAGATTGCGTTCCGTGCGAGGGGCATGAAATTTTCCCAGCAGATAAGTCCGGCTATTTTCCCTGCCTGAGTATCGTAAGATCGCAAGGTGCTTCCACTACCTTGAGCCCAAATAAGTCGTTCTCCTCCAGTAGGGATCAATTTTCGATGTTTACCAACAACATTGCCCTGCTCATTGATAAATAATAGACTATTGTATAAACTGGTTCCGCTTGTTTCGGAGTTTCGCTCATGCATTCCTAGAACAACAAAAATACCTGCTGTTTTTGCGGTTTCACATAACTGTGCTGTAGAATTGTCGTGAAGGGACATTGCATTTTCTACAAGTTCCACATAAAGTTTATTCAGATCAGCACTCTTACTGTTAGGTATAAGCCATATCCAATCCGGATATCCTGGAATATAGGCTTCAGGGAAAACAATTACTTTTGCCCCGTTTTTGCCAGCTTCAAGAATGGCATTACAGGCTTTCTCAATGGTCTTTTCTTTATTAAGAAAAACAGGAGATAATTGTGCCGCTGCAATTTTTATTTTTTTCATAACCGTGTTTTTTTATTAAGGGCACCTCTATTTACCTCTGAATGAGTAAAAATTCAATAAGATGCAAGCCAGACAAGGCTGGAGGAAGGAAGAAAGCGGTAGCTATCTGACTGACGATCAACGAAGTATGGCGCTGCATATTATTGAATAGATTTTTGAAGAAAATTGTTTTTACCATGAACGGGGTAATAGAGGTGCCCTTTAATCAGTTATCATATGAAAAAAGCGGCGATCACGTGATTAAGAAGGTCAGATCTCCACGATATTTATCTTAATCCGTCGATAATGTGCAGATGCTATTGCGTTCAATAGAAACGCGGACATCATCTGGGGTATTTTCATTTTCCCAAATTTGTTTTCAAATCCATACGTTCATGTAATATTCTCTCTACTTCTATTTTATCTATATCGATTTCCCTGTAAAAAATTATATGCTTATTAATTTTAAATCCCATCAGATTATCAAATAAATCCGTATATATTTTTCCTTTTTCCGGATTTTCTGATAAGTTCTGAAATTCTTTCAGCAGTTCGTTGTAATATTTATCAGCCTGTTTTTCAGACCAAGTATCAAAAGTATAATTCCAAATCTCGATTAAGTCCTCAACTGCTTTATTTGTTAGAACATATTTAGCCATTTTTTAGTCGTTGGCTTTTTAATTGCTTTAATTGTTCTTTGGGGTCAAAATCAACGGCAATCCCGCTGTCTATCCCTTTCTGGATGGCTGCCTTTAAAGCATAGAATTTATGTTCCTCCTCCTCTAAAAGTCTCAATCCAGCTCTTATGACTTCACTAGCATTCTTGTATCTGCCTTCGTTGATTCCAGACTGAATAAATTCTTCAAAATGCTCGCCTAAGGAAACAGATGTATTTTTTCCCATGTTTGAATTTTAGGCAAAGTTACCAAAAATTGGTAATATTTGCAAGTTGCGGTTGATCTTTATGCCAACTATCGAGCGCACTGCGGCGGTAGCAAGTCTGATCTCACATTTATTGTGTATACCTGGCTAGGCTTCTTTTCCATATGAAGACATGGAAAAAACTTGAGACTCTAAATTCTAGGTGACAACAATGATAGCGATATTTTTTCCAAGCCGGAGCATATAGATGCTCCTCTCTCAAGGTTATATGAAACATTTTGGTAGGAGAGGAGAGTGTTGTTAGATATTTATAGTCAGAGAAATTTAGGCAGCTCTTTACCCCCACCAAATATTGGTTTGAGAAATTCAGAATTGATGCAATTCAGGTCAACAGATTTCCTTGTTTAAAAATTCACTGCTTTTCAGTTTATATGGTAATAATAAAAAATGAAATGGAAGTGATTGAATTGCATATAAGCCTATGGCAGGTGTCTTAATCACCCAGATTATTATCGCTAATTATTCACTTCCATTCCAATTCAAAAGTTATTTAATGCTTTGAGGAATAATTATTTCTGTTCTTTCTACTCTTTCTCAATTCTTAATGTCTTTATTAAGGATTCATAATTGAGGTTTAGGCTTCGCAGGGAAGCCCTGAAGCCAAAATCAACTCCTTTGATGAAAACATTAGAAATTCTATCCAATTCTTTTTCGTCAATTTTCTCTAAGGAAAATTTCATGTCATCTCTCAACGCAATAAAACCAGCCCCAATGGAAGTCCATAGCAGTAAGTCCAAATTTAGCCAGTCTTGGTAGTATTCATTGTTTTTCTCATCGATTTCTTGATCCCCTTCCTTTTTAGCATTTGGTTTCCATATATCCAAGGCTTCTGCCAATTTTGCGTTGTAATCTTCCACAATCTCTAAAAGAAATATTTTGGCAAAAGCAGGATTGTGCCTTGAGGCTAAAATCTCTTCAGCCAAAGCTCCAATGCTATTCAAATCTGCTAATGGGATTTCTGCAATGCTTAAATTAGGATTGTTCAAACTCGCTTCAATTAGTTGGGAGTTTGCATACAAATCGAATATAATATATTTTCGCCAGCATAACATGAATTTACGTCGGGTCATCCAGGTAGCTATGTTCATATAGTATTGACGAACCACATTAAAGTCTGCTGTTGATAGACCACTTTGGGCGGACCCTGAACCATCCAAATTAATATTTACGAAATGATGCCACGTTGAGTCAATAACTATTCTTCCTACATTTGCTGGTCTTCCGTCCCAAACACAAATGGAAGGGAAGCAGTGAGGGTCAGTTGAGTCTTTACCACCAGAGGTATTACCACCAGTAACAAAAGATGTTGCTATAATTTGTGTCTGTATTGCAACCCCGTTCACAGTAAATGTAGTTTCACGAGCACATTCCCCTTCATGAGGATGGTCAGGCATTATATCGATTATGCCTGATGACTTTATTCTTGTACTTATAGATAATAAAGGGTGTGGCAAAAAGCCGGAACCAAACTTTTTGACACCTATGTTTTGTGGTACATTGTCAGATTGATGGTCAAAAGTTGTTGCAGTTGCGTTACCTGGGCGAGGATTGTTGGTGTCGTTTCTCCTTCTTCCTGTCATGCTTACTTCATTCGTATCATTTCCGGAATTTGGCGTGTCGTTCCAATGCCGCATATCTTTCACTCTAATGATTTCTCCGCACATGGTACTTCCTAAACTTCCGTGGTCTCCGGTAGCAAAAAGGCCTCCTCCAGCATTCATATATGCTGCAATGGCTTTCTTTTCATTGTCGGCAATACCTCCAAATGAATTAATACCAAATAGCCATATCTGGTCAAAGTCATTTAAATTGACACTCGTAGCGAAATTGAAATTGGAAATGTGATTTACAACAACCGGGTTAGGACTATTTATTATCCCCTGACGATGCGCAAGAGTTACCCGATAATCCACCCAGGTTGTTGCCTCCAATTGGTTAAATGCCGTTAAAAATTCTGATAAACCGAAGGCACCTGTATCAAAATTTAGTCCTCCATCGCAAACGATAAGAACATTAACCCTACATCGTCTCCACCACCACCATTTTGGGACGAATGACTTGAGGAATTCGGGACGAAGGATTTCTAATTCTCTAATTAGTTTCGTCCGTTCTTCTCTGCTAAGTAGATGCATTTGTTTGAATCTTTCTTCTAAAATATTCATGATTAGAAATTTTCTCAATTTTGCCTACTCTATTCAGTTTTCGGCTTACCTGTCCTACTCTATTGGGATTTTCAGAAACCTCCTTTTATATTACTTAAATGGTTTTTTTTAAATTGTTAACTGGAACGAATACCGTAGTCGTAGTACCGTATCAAAAGTGAGGCATGGTCATGCTATGCTGGTGACATTATGTCTATTTATTTCCAAAATTCCATTGATTCCATAAACATATGTTGATATATTAAGTGCGGATAGATCAAAAATGAAGCATCTGATTTCTCAATGCTATGAGATATTCTATTGCTCAGTCTTATAGTATCCCTCTTAAGCTGCTTTTACTGGCTCCATATTGATTGGATTTCTGTATCAGCCAAATGATTAAACTTAGAGTTGTGTGTTCACTATCTTAGAGCTCTTGATTTTATATAGTGGCGAGGACGGCTTGTTATGTTACCTTAATAACCGATAAAAACAGGCTCATTTCTGAAAAATGACTAGAATACTGCCATCTAAAAAGTGATTTTATCAATCGCTTAGGTTCCCAGGGTGCAAGCTGAACGGGGAAGAGCCAAGCAAGGCACATGAGGAAAGCTGCGTGAACAACCTTTCGGAAGCTGGTGGTCAGAGTTCAGTTTGTTTGTAGATTTCATCCTCTCAACGACCTTGGGTCTGTATTTAGGTTCAAATGACTGAAGGTCTGGTCTTTGCTTCTATCTCCATTGCCGGATAAATTCCCTGCCCGAAGGACAGCATTTCCTACTCTGAGTCTCCTAAAGATCTTTTCCTCTGCCAGCCCATAGAGAAAAACCCGGGAGATTATCTTATTTTCAGCCACCGTTATTCTAATTGCCATTTACCAGAAAAAATAAGCAATGACTTTAATAATTGAAAGCTTTAGCCAATACAAAAAGGTTTATAAAGACAGTGTGGAAAATCCGGAAAAGTTTTGGGCATCTCAGGCCCGTACTTTTACCTGGATGAAAAAATGGGATAAAGTGCTCGAATGGGACTTTAAAAAACCGGATGTGAAATGGTTTATCAATGGCAAATTGAACATCACAGAAAATTGCCTGGACCGGCACCTGAAAACCAGAGGAAAGCAGATCGCCCTGATCTGGGAACCCAACGACCCGGGGCAACCTTACAAAACGTACACCTACCAACAGCTTTATGAGGAGGTCTGCCAGTGCGCCAATGCCCTGAAAGCCAATGGCATTAAGAAGGGAGATCGGGTCTGTTTTTACATGCCTATGGTTTCTGAATTGACGATTGGTATTTTGGCATGTGCCCGGATAGGAGCCATTCATTCCGTAGTTTTTGCAGGATTCTCTGCCACCGCTTTGGCGGATCGCATTAAGGACTCTTCCTGTAAAATGGTGGTTTGTTCGGATTTCAGTGCCCGGGGTGAGAAGAATATCCCAATTAAAGATGTTGTCGATGAGGCTTTGAAACAGGGATGTGAGAGCATCGAAACCGTGTTTGTTCATAAGAACACCGGAGGACAGGTTAAAATGAAGAAAGGCCGGGATAAATGGCTTCATGATGAAACAAAAGGTCAGAAAAAATCCTGTAAGGCGGCTAAGATGGATTCGGAAGACATACTGTTCATATTGTATACCAGTGGTTCTACCGGCAAACCCAAAGGAGTAGTCCATACCTGTGGTGGATATATGGTCTATACCTGTTTTACTTTTAAGAATGTATTTCAGTATAAAAAAGGTGATATCTTCTGGTGTACTGCAGATATCGGTTGGGTGACCGGTCATAGCTACATTATTTATGGACCACTATTGGCTGGTGCGACCACCATCATGTTCGAAGGGGTTCCAACCTATCCCGATCCGGGACGTTTCTGGCATGTTTGTGAGAAACACCGGGTGACTCAGTTTTATACCGCACCAACGGCGATCAGGGCCCTCATGGCTCAGGGAAATCACTGGCCGAAAAATTATGACCTTTCCTCTCTGAAAGTTTTGGGTACGGTGGGAGAACCTATCAATTCAGAAGCCTGGCATTGGTATGACCAGGAGATAGGCAAGGGTAAGGCACCTGTGGTAGATACCTGGTGGCAGACAGAAACTGGCGGTATTCTGATATCACCGCTCCCCGGTCTTCACAAATTAAAACCCTGTTATGCCCAGTTGCCGATGCCCGGTGTACAACCTTGTCTGGTGGATGCGGACGGTAAGGAAATCAAGAAAAAAGAAGCGGAAGGCTTACTATGTATTAAATTTCCCTGGCCATCGATGATCCGGACGACTTATGGCGACCATGAACGATGCCGGCTGGTATATTTTGCTCCTTTTGAAGATAAATATTTTACCGGTGATGGTGCCCGGCGGGACAAGGATGGCCAGTATCGAATCATTGGAAGGGTAGATGATGTCATCAATGTTTCCGGACATCGAATAGGTACTGCCGAAGTTGAAAATGCTATTAATGAACATCCCCGGGTGATTGAGTCTGCAGTGGTGGGATATCCCCACGAGATTAAAGGACAAGGTATTTATGCCTATGTAATTACGGACGGGGAAATTACTGATGTAAGTCAGTTTAAAAAGGAAGTTCATGAAGTCGTTACGAAGGTTATCGGTCCGATCGCCAAACCCGATAAATTGCAGGTCGTAGCCGGACTGCCAAAAACAAGGTCCGGTAAAATTATGCGAAGAATTCTGAGAAAAGTTGCTGCCGGTGAATCCGATAGCATTGGTGATGTCTCAACCCTGTTAAATCCGGAGGTGGTTGATGCACTGAAGGATGGTCAAAAGGATGCTTTATAAGGTGAGGAAATAACCCAGCGGTGGAAATATTTTAAGCAAAAACACCTTCAGTTGTAAGGTGAGTGGGGTCAAACTAAAACGAAGATTTGTTGGTTGATCATGCTGATTTTACGCACCCGGTTCGCCTAAGGTTAAGCCAATGGTAAATATGAGCACTGGAAACGGTTAACCCGCCAAAAACAGCAAAAACCAATTCCACACCATGAACATGAGGCAACAGGCCGCTCAATAATAACAGACTGAATCCACCTGTGAAAAGTATGAGGCTCAACCGGTCAATGGTTTGTTTCCGATAGCCATTCACCAGTGTAAAAGCTGCAATAGTTAAGCTGGTCACCAAAAAAACAAGTTCAAAGGTCGGATCAGAAATCCAGCTTAGTCCGCCAAGTATGCCCAAAGTCAATACCAGCGGTACAATGGCACAATGTACTGCGCAAATGAAACTGGCTACGAATCCAAGAAAATCCAGATGAAATCCAAAAAAACGATCCTCCATGAAATTGCTTTATGAAACAATGTTACAAATATACAAATATGCAACTAAGTTGCAAATAAAATTTACCTGACCTGGGTTCTAATTATGAGATGGAGTGAATGCTTTACAGATTTCATTGCGTTATTTTACCAGCTAATTCGCTGGGTTGAATGTTGTGCCGTATATTTTCATGTCTCATCCTTTGTCTGCTTTCCTTCGGTAATCCCATGACTGCTCAGCAGCTTTGTCTATCTGAACCACGGGTAGCTACCGGATCGATTGCAAGACATCAGTTGGATGATGACTCGCTGATTAGAATTCCAACCGTTGTCCATGTTATTTATCGTGATTCTAGTACGATGTTGATGGATTCGGATGTTTTCGCACAAATAGAACTGATAAATAGAGATTACCGTCATCTGAATGAAGATCAGGATTCGACACCGGGGTTATTTAGGGACCTGGCAGCAGATTGCAGGATCGAATTCTGTCTGGCTTCGTGGGATCCTGACGGTAATCCAACTAACGGTGTTACCAGAATCAAGACGGAAATTGAGGAGATAGGTCTTTCAGATCAGTATTATCAGTCAGCTTTTGGAGGTCTGGATGGATGGGATCCTGCCCGGTATCTTAACATCTGGGTCTGCGAAATCAGTGAATTTGGGGATATCGCCGGATTTGCATCAGGACCCGAACAGGTGTTGACTTCCAACGATGGTGTTATCATTGATTACCGTTATTTTGGCTCCGGTGAGCTGGCTGTCGCTCCCTACAACCGGGGTCGGACGCTCACTCATGAAATTGGTCACTGGCTGGGATTAAATCATCTCTGGGGTTCTCAACCCGGATGTAATACCGATGATGGAATCGATGATACCCCCCGGCAGTTTGACCGTTACCGGGGGTGTCCTGATTTTCCTCAGCTGTCTTGTGGTAGTTCGGATATGTTCATGAATTTCATGGATCTGACGGACGATGCCTGCATGAACCTTTTTACAGAAGGCCAGAAGGAGGTCATGAGGAACAACCTCTTTACCACCAGAACCTTATTGAGGTCTTCAGAAGCCTGTAGTCAATCCACTTTGGTCAAAGCCTCATCAACACAGATCTCCTTTGCTCCTAATCCAGCCATGCACTACCTGGAATTCCTTAACCACGAACAGGGTAAACTCTGGAAAATATCCATAACAGATTTGAATGGTCAGGTCATTCTTGTTCACCAAAGCGGACCTTCCATGGATATATCAAGGTTACAGCCAGGCATTTATTTTGTTCAGCTAAGGCTTGATCAGACGCTGTATGTCGCGAAATTCCTGAAACTCTGATTTTCTAAAATGTTAGGACTACTGGTGTCGTCAAACGGTATGTCACTCATGAGCGTGACCGTGGTCAAGCTCTGATTCTGTCGCTTCCCGGACACTGAGTATTTTACCTGAAAAATATAAATCGATACCTGCCATAGGATGATTAAAGTCAACTTTAACGGATTCTTCGCTGGTCTCTACGATCACCCCTTCATAGGTGTTTCCCTTCTGGTCCTGCAATCGGATCGGATGACCAAGTGCAATGCTTTCCGGGTCAATCTTCCCATCGACTTCGAAATCGCTCATTGGAATATCGGCAACCGCCTGATCATCATATAATCCATAGGCATCCTCGGCAATAATGGAAAAAGCAAATTCTTCACCTGCTCCTTTCTCCTCCAGATTATCCTCAAAAGCAGGAATCATCTGACCGATTCCAAAGATAAATTTGAGAGGATCAGCTTCGAAAGTCGATTCAACCAAATCACCTTCTTCATTCTCCTCGTGTAATTTGTAATGGAGTTCTACTACCTGATTTTTCGCAATGGCCATTTGTCAATTATTGTTCGGGACGCAATATAAAGAAAAATCAAAAGTATGCCCGGGAGGTCGCGTTTGTTAAAGATCACTTATCATCAATGCCGTCAGTCTGTACGACTACCCTTTTCAACCTGTCTGCAGGACTTCGCCGAATACTAAATCGTGGATCGCCTATTTTTAATAATTTAGTGCTCTTTATCTGTAATTTATCCAATGAATAACTACGTCATTTTCTTCTTATTGATATTATTGACCGCTTTGGGTTGTAAAACGACAAGTCAACCTTCAAAAAAATTACTCATTTTTTCGAAAACGGAGGGATTCCGCCATACTTCCATTGAACCAGGAAAACGAGCTATCGTGAAGATGGCAGTCGATCAGGGTTATCAGGCAGATACCAGTGAAGATGCATCTGTTTTTGAAAATGGTAATCTGAAGAATTATTCAGCGATTATCTTCCTCAATACAACCGGAGATTGCCTTAATGACCGGCAGCAATTCGAAATGATGCGCTACATACAGGCGGGAGGCGGATTTGTTGGTATCCATTCTGCTGCCGATACGGAATATAAATGGCCATGGTATGGCAGGTTGGTCGGTGCATATTTTAATGGCCACCCTAATAATCCAAATGTACGCGAGGCAACGATCATTCGTCTTGACAGTTCGCATATTTCCTGCAGACATTTGCCGGATGAATGGCAGCGTAATGATGAATGGTATAATTACCGGGATATCCAATCCGATTTAAATCTACTACTGAACCTGGATGAAACCACCTATGAAGGAGGAACCAATGGCACGAACCATCCCATCGCCTGGTATCATGATTTTGATGGAGGACGAGCATTTTATACCGGTGGAGGTCACACAGATGAGAGTTTCAGCGAAGATGCCTTTATGCAGCATCTTTGGGGAGGTATCGTCTATGCAGTGGGTGATGGGGTATTGGACTATAATCGTCCTTCTGTGGTGCCCGAAGAAAATCGTTTTCAAAAGATTGTGCTCGATGACCATTTAAATGAACCCATGGAGTTGGTGATGCTGCCGGATAGACGCCTGATGTTCATTGAACGGAAAGGGGATATTTACATCCATGACCCTCAGACGGATAGTACCCATTTAATTAACCACCTGGACGTGCATACAAAGTACGAAGACGGATTGCTAGGTCTTGCTCTGGATCCGAATTTCGCAGAGAATAAATGGCTTTACCTGTTTTATTCTCCTCCGGGTGATGAAGCAAAGCAACACATATCCCGCTTTGATTTTGTGAATGATCAGGTGGATTTATCAACTGAAAAAGTGCTGCTGGTGATCGCCACTCAACGGGATGAATGCTGTCATTCAGGAGGTTGCCTGGAATTTGGAAGGGATGGTCATCTGTTTATTTCCGTAGGAGATAACACCAATCCCTTTGCTTCCGATGGGTATTCACCCAGCGACGAACAACCGGGACGAAGTGCCTGGGATGCCCAAAAGTCTTCTTCTAATACGGGTGATCTGCGCGGTAAGGTCTTAAGGATTAAACCGGAATCCGATGGAACCTATTCGATACCGGATGGAAATCTCTTTCCCAGGGATGGCAGTCAGGGTAGACCCGAGATTTATGTCATGGGTTGTCGCAATCCTTTCCGGGTGTCTATTGATCAGCATACCGGTTATTTATATTGGGGAGATGTCGGTCCGGATGCTGGAAAGGATTCGGTTGGACGTGGCCCTAAAGGACATGATGAGGTCAATCAGGCCCGGAAGGCAGGGTTCTTTGGCTGGCCGTATTTCGTTGGTGATAATAAACCGTACCATGAATATGATTTTGCCCGTAAAAGGTCTCTGGCAAAATATGACGCGGAGCACCCCATCAACAATTCACCGAATAACACAGGTATTCAGAATCTTCCACCGGCACAACCGGCATTTATCTGGTATCCCTATGACGAATCTTTGGAATTTCCGTTGGTGGGCACCGGAGGCCGTAACGCCATGGCCGGCCCGGTCTTCTACTTAGAGGACTACCCGGAAAGTGATGCCCGATTTCCTGCCTACTATGATAAAAAACTGTTCACTTATGACTGGATACGGGGCTGGATGATGGCAATCACTATGGATGAAGATGGTGACTTGGTGAGCATGGAACGTTTTCTGCCCGGTCAGAAATTTAGCAATCCAATAGATTTTATTATGAGCCCCGACGGTGATATGTATATGCTAGAGTACGGTACGGCATGGTTTGCAAGAAATCCGGATGCCCGCCTGGTGCATTTGAAATTTATCGAAGGAAACCGGCAGCCAAGTGCAAAAGTCCAGGCGGATGAGTTAGCCGGTGCCAATCCTTTAGAAGTTCAGTTTTCTTCGGAAGGTACCTTTGATCCCGATGGAGACGATTTGAAATATCTATGGACATTTGGAGAGGGAGAAGGTACTTCAAAGGAGATGAATCCGAGTTATACCTATACCAAACCCGGAAATTTTACGGTCAGACTTACCGTCACCGATGCAGATAATTTAGTGTCAACAGATG
>JBGTCB010000034.1:0-7913 GCA_041748995.1 Saprospiraceae bacterium
GCTACTACAATAGACGAATCTCTTAATTCCAGCAGAAATCCTTTCACAGGTTTCGTGTTGTTCTTTGAATAAACCCAACACCGGTATTTAGGTATTTCAAAAGACACTTGGGCTTGGAGGGGATGTAAAGTCATCATCAGATAATAGAGGACCGTTGAGCAGAATATCCTTAACATTTGATTTTAGATTTTTGATTCTTAATCATAACCAGTGAGTCACGCAACTATTCTAAATTTTTTACCGCGATCGGGAGTGGTTCATCCGTCACAAAATACCTCAGTTTCAACGATCATAATCCTGCTTTTCTTTCTGGAATTCTGTGATCCCAGCCGATACATCAATCCTTAGTGTGAACTCCTGTGGAATTACCTTTGCCAAACAACTCAAAAGAAATACCAGGTCTTTTACCGCTGTTAAAGAACGCAAAGAATACAGTGCTATCATTTTTCCAATAATATCGTACATATTCAAAGGCTTCTTCAGCCCCATAGAAACATTTGTGACCGGCAAGAGTCCCGGTGAGGTCGTGATAGATGACCGCTCTGTAACCTTCGCTCATAAATATACTTCGATAGACCTCGACATCCCCCGGTTTGTGTTTCCTCACATCTTGATCTGGCGGATCAATGTCCCGGTAATCAGGAATGGTAGCAACCGTCCACTTGCGAGACAGACCACAAAAAGAGAAAAGGAAAAGAGTACCAAATAAACTAAAATAGATCCATATTTTTTTCATATCATTATCATATTTGATACCTCGTGAGGTTATCGTAGCAAAATATTATAAATACCATATTTAATTGCTTTTCGGGACCAACGCCTTCTGTTTAAATCACAGTAGCTTCTCTTCGACCCCTTTGGGGTCAGAAAACATTCAATTTTTATGTGCAGAAATCGAAAGTCGCAAAGAATTCGCTCTAAATGACCGAACCGGATCGTGTTCTGCTTCTTTAAATGCGTGATATCCCATTGAATTTCTTCCACTAACATGTCTCCAGGACCTTAGAGATGTCCTACTTTTTTTTTTACAGCAGTCAAAATAGCCCAGAAAACGACCTCAGAGAGGTCGCACTTATACTCTGTAACTGTCCTACTATATTTGCGGCACAAAAAATATTTCCACCGGCCAAAGGAAGCAATAAACAGATCAGGCCGCCGCAAAAATCACACCCATCTGGATTCTATTTTTTTGTCAAAATTCCACTGGCAACATTGTTCCCAGTAACGTCATCCCCTGTCCAATTGTAGTATAAATGATTCTGATCCTTAAATTTCAGTTGGACTCTACCTGGTACACATTCCGTATTTTCTGCAGCAATGGATTCTTGAAATAAATAACTCTTTCCATCAGCGCTGGTTCCAGTGTAAGTCCACAGGAATGGACATGGGGGATTATCTTAGTTTCCCGTTGCCGTCACTTCACCTACCTTCAATTTTGTAATGTTAACAAGGCCAGTAAAATCTCCATATCCCACCTGGTTAAATGCTCCAGTCCAGGATCCGATCAATTGTTGTTCGGTAAAATGATTCTCATGAATCCCCTCGCTCTCGTCATCTTTTTGGCAGCTAAGGCTAGCGAGAATCAAGATTACTAAAAGGAATAAGTGATTATTTTTCATTGGATTAGGTATTACTATTAATAAATCATTCAGCGAAAAAACTCCGGCATTTAAAAAGCCCGGATAGCCCGGACACTATAAATCGTCGTCTTGGAATTAGCATTGACATTCCCATTGAAAAAGGTGAACAACATTGCTTGCGAACCATTAAACTCCGTACTCGACCAATAAAATCCAAGACCCAGAAGGGTATGCCCTCCAGTTTGCATCGCCCGATTAATATGGAAGCGTTGGTGCCACATCAAACTAAGCTCATCAATCGCCGGTAGATACCAACTCATACCCAAACTCTGAACATAGGACTTTGCAGCACTAGCATTCATCACCCCCATTAAGTTCATGTTGTACATCCCATCCCAGGTTCTGCTGGCATTGGTGGTGCTTCCAGCCGACTCCCATTGTGCGGTCGATTCTGTTTTAGCTACAATCAGACCGTGTTCAAGACTGTCACTTCCTTTGTACATGCAAAAAACAATGCCACCAAGAGTATCTTTACCTAAATACCACGGACTTTTTTTAACACTGATCGAATTATTCGTGATGTCAATGCCTGGACCAGGGAAATAAACATTTACCGAGTCCTGAAAACTACCTCCTCCAAGGTCAAGATTTACCGTCAATCCGGTACGCGAAATAGATTGAATTTCATTGGTAGTTGAACCATCCAATTCTTCCATCAAATAACCCGAATCATTGCTAAACTGACTTACATTCGTGGGCGCTCCCGACAAACTACTATATTGACCGTCGAAACTAGCCGGAAGTTTAACAAAGCCACCGTTCGACAAAAAAATGGTGTCATTTGCCACTGATAAAATCTGCCATTGATTTAGGGTCAAAACATCTCTGATAGCTAATGTGCCATCATGTAACCGTACAATGACACTATCGCCGGAGTTATCTTTATCCATTTGCCCAATACTGACCGATCCATCAACTTGCAGATTACCTTGTGCTTGTAGGCCAGACATTAACAAGAGCAAATACAAAATGGATACTATATTTTTCATCTGATCATACGATTATTAGCTTGCTCGACCTCTCTGCCAGTGCACAACCATAAGAGCGCTGGTAAATGAGCCTGACTATCCCAACATCTCTCGTAAAGCGTTTTTTAACACATTGTCGCCTAATCCTATTGTTCACTTACACATTGTCGCCGACCCACAATACATTTTTCACTGTGTATTCTGGTGGCATCTATGCATGGAAGGCACTAAAAAATATTTGATCAAAATTTAGTGGGTCGCAACTATCCATGTTTATCTCAATTCCAACCCTGAGGATATAAGATTATTTCCTCTCATCGAATAATCACCATCCGGTGATATCTCTATGAATCTCGACCCACTAAACTGACCATAGTCTAAGAAGAAATAAATTAGCGTGCTAATTATTCTTTCCCACTTTATTGACTTTTATTTCCGCACCTACAAATCCGAAGTTTCTTGCTAACTTACTTTTTGGCGATGGACTATTATGAAATAATCCAGTAAAACTCAAAGACATTTTACCGGAATCTCCTTCTGACCAGGGCACCATGTGCAGCGGAGTACTGTGTAATGTGCCGTTGCCGGTAGCCGTAATCTTCAGTTGCAGAAGTTCAAATCCTGGCACAATGATTTCACCAAAACCTGCAAGCATGATATCCGGAATCGCTGCTCCGGGAGCCGTGTTGTTAAAAACGAATTTCAAATTTCCACTACCCAGGGCTGGAGTTGCCCCGGCTACCACTTGGGCCGGACGAGCCCCCATAATCAAAGGGTCGGTGGCAAAATCACCTCCTGCTGCAAAATCAACATCCGTCAACCAGATAAGAGCATTGTTGACATGCAAGGTGACGGTTACCTTCGCTCTTCCATCGGCCAGTGGAATTTCGGTCACACTACCACTGACCTGAGTTCCAAGATCTGGGCCACCCCAATCGATAATGGTTTGATTTGCCACTCCCAAATAATCCATGGCCAGTGCGCGTACGGTCCCGTCCGCAAGGTCTGAACCCCAGCCAAAGAAATCAGGTACCGGAGGAAGGAAGGCGGAAGTGGACCCTTGTCCGCTTAAAAAATCACTAAATGGCCTTTTTACCGAATTGACCGCTACTTGAGCATTCTGGGTTAGATCGGCCACCTCAACACCTTTAGAAAAGAATGACTGATCTGAAAGGTCTTTCGAACAAGATAGCATTAGCAATGCACTCGTCACTAATAAAACATAGATTGATCGCATGATGTGAGATTTAATTGTTATAAAAGATATTGTAAGGAGTTCACTCGATTAGGAACTCATAGATTAATATGTAGTGTGCGCTTAAAAAGTAAATGTCTTTCGAAGGTATTTTTTGGACATTATGGACGATTGCAAATAAACAGATACCATCAGATCAAGTTAGGAATGCAGCTACTTAAAATTTTCGTCAATATTTTTTCTATAGAAAGCGAACCAAGATTTAAGAATCCCTGTGGCTCTTTTATTGTTTAATCAGATATTTTGAAAGCACTCCTTTGTTCGTGGATATGGTTAATATGTAAGCACCGGGTGCATGATTTTCCATATATAAAGTGCCTTCAAGTTCCTGCCCTTTTCTATAGTTGATTCGCTGAATGAGTCTACCCAGTTGGTCATTGAGCCAAACGGTGGCATCCTGACTTTTATCCATGTCAATCTTGAAGTAAATAATGTTATCAACCGGATTGGGAAATATCGAAATATCTCCCTGTAAGGCATTTCGATTAAATAGCCCGGTGAGGGGGCTTCCGGTGTATTTATAGATTAAGGGCGACAAAGTGTCATTTTTATATTCACTCGCAAAACCAATTTCATCACTAATAAAATCCGTGTCCCATATCCGGGTGCCCTCATCAATCGTCGTCCAGGACGATCCATCATCGTAACTGATCTGGGTGGAGAAGGGACCATTTACATTATTGCTCCGAAAACCACCGATTAGCGTCTGAGTGCCCGGAATGTAGGTAAAGCGTTCCGCTACTGCATTATTTTCATCAGGGGTAATGTCCTCCCAGGTATTTCCTTCATCGGCAGTACGAAAATGTTGAAAGCTATGAATAAAAGTCACCGTGTCTGAAAAATCACCAAATTGCAGAATTACCGCTCCATCCCTGGCTGCCATACCTGATGGAAATTCGTTTAAAAGAGGCCCCTCCAGGACATTCCAATTTAATCCACGGTCAGCAGAATGAAATACCCTGCCATGACTGGTTGCAAACAAAATGTGATCACCATAACTAGTAAAAAAATTACTCACTCCCGTCTCTTCAGGAAGCGGGGCCGGCAAACCTGCCGGATCTAGGCGCTGCCAGGTAATACCAGCATCATTGGTTGTGGCTAAAATAAAACCCAAACTATCGGGATCTCCCATCACAGCACCATCGGTTCGACTAAAAAAATACACATAATTAATCCAGGTGCTGATGCCGGTTTCGAGGACATTCCAGGATTGACCTCCATCTTCAGTTTGAAATAATTTAGGACCCTCGCCAAAATCTACAAAAGAGATATAAGCGACATTGGAATCCAGGGCAAAAATGTTCGAAAAATAACCTGCCCCAGTCGAAGGGAAAGTATCGGTGATCCAGGTCTCACCTCCATCAGTGGTTTTGGAAAAATGATGGGCATCAAAAGAATAATGCCAAGGTGAGAAACTAAAGTCACCACTCCAGTAGCCCAGCCATACCACATTTTCATCAACCACCGACAGATCGGTACCGAACAGGGAAGGCGCCAATGTTATCGCCTTGCTTTCCCAGACCTGGGCAGACAATAAAAGCGGCATAAGATTTAGGATCAGGATAATGTATAGTGCTTTCATATTATGGATTTTTTTCGTGATTTAAATACTGATTAACTATAAATATGTCTGAGCTCATAAAAAGGTAAATGACTCGGTGAATTTTAATTTCTAATGATACCAGTCTGATGCAAAATGGGAAGTGTTGCGTATTGGTAGTCAGGGCTCTGATATTATAAGAGGTCCTCTTTTTAATAATTTCCCCTTCATCCCCTATGACCATTTGTTCACTTTGCTCATACTACCCAATAAAGTGGAGTAATGATCCATTTGATTTCCAGATGAGCATATTGAAGTAAAAACCTTCAGGCTAATCTTAATTTTCCTTCAAAATGGTGCGAAGGATAACCATTTGAGCGATAATCGGTTTACCTACAATAACTCTCTTATGAGAAAAATCACCCAGAGAAGCAGAACAATCATCCACGCTTTTTTCCTTATTTGCTTTTTCATCATCATAGATTTTGCAATGACTTGTCAATATCCGAAAAGCGATTTACCCTGGATCATCAAATCAGCGTACCTTCATGATGACAGTTTGAGCAAAGCATCCAAAAAAAATTCAGGCCTTGAAAATCACGAACCTCCTGGGCCTTCTATTTACGATTAACCAGCAGATTATCTGGTACTCCAGAGTCCATGATCCTGTCTAAAAAAAGTGTAAAAACCTCAACCCCTTCTCTCAGAGTAGATAAAGGAATTCGCTCATCTGTATTATGCACATTAAAAAGATGCTGCCGGCTAATCCGCGCAGGAACCACATCAAATACGGGGATACCTTTCTCCCGAAACCATCCGCTGTCGTTTAGATTTGGAAGCACCAATGGCACCACATGAGTCTCGTGACCGTAGTACTCTTGAATGGCATCCTTCAACCAATGGTAAACTGGGTGCGAGATGGACGAACAACCTGAATTGGGGGTTTGCATCACCACTTCCGGAATAATCTTTTCATTGGCCAATTTCTTCATTAGATTTTGAAGAAACCGGTCTTTATTCGTTTGAGGCAATAGTCTGCAATCAAGCAGACAAGTTGTGTTTGCCGGTATGCTATTATGTGCGGAAGTGGAATTAGAGAGATTTGTGAGAGTCACCGTATTGGAAAATAAAGCAAAAACCTCGGGCTGCTTTCGGAGTTGAGGGATAATGAGTGCTTTAAATATTCTGGGATTTTTAAGCAAGAAGCCTTTTATGCCGCCTTCCAGTCGTCCCAAATCTCGCAATATGGCGATATTTTCAGAAGTGTAAATGGCCTTACTCTTTTTCGATAGCATTCTTTCCAGGGCGATGACCATCTCCCGGGGTGAATAGTGGATAGGGGTCACCGAACCATGTCCTGAGGTATGCATCTCAAGATCAAGTTTTAGCCAAAACGCACATTTATGGCCAGTGGCAATGCCAAAAACAGTTTTGTCCGGATCAGAGCTAATTACACCTTGTAGCGATGGAGGACCCTCTCCAATGATGGCAAACGGATTAAGATCGTCCAAATGATTTTCTGCAACAAATCTGGCGCCGCCATCACATTGGGTTTCCTCACATGAAACAGCAAGAAAAGTGACATTAAATGGCAGGTCTTCGATTTGGCTACGTTCAATCAAGCCGGCAATCGCACATAGCTGCATGATAGCGACACCTTTATTATCAAATGCTCCCCTACCCCATATTTCATCATCTACCAGCTGACCGGCAAAGGGAGGCTGTTTCCAATCCTCTTCATTGCCAGCGGGAACCACATCGATATGGTTTAAAAAAACCAAATTGGGCTTATCGTTACTCAGTGGATATAACGAAGCAGCAAAGTTGAAGTTACCATCCTTCTCTCCAAACTGGCGAATATTCAAGCCCACTTCTTCGCACACTTTGCGGATGAAGACCCCAGCTTCCTTTTCCTGACCACTCAACGAGGGAAATTGAATATACCTCACTAACAAATCGGCGGCATAGTCTGATAAATGGACATTACCGGTCATGCAATTAGTGCGTTCTATATTTGTTTTCGGTAATTTAAAACCATGATCATAAATCTGACCATAAATCTCATTTGCCCCATTTGCCAGGCTCAGAAAAAACAGAACCGATATAGACAGATTGAAAAATATATTTTTCATTTGCGTTGATTTTAGAGAATAATTTCTTAAATCCCTGACAATACATAAAATAAAAAGGATGGATATTTTTGATGACTAATTTCAATATGTATTTTCCAAAAGAAAGGTAAATGATAGCTGCGCAGTATTTTTTATTAAAGACCAGGAGCCCTGTTGAAATTACCGAACCTATGATCCTTTTCAGATTATGTTTTTTGTAATAACAGCACGCGCGTTCTCGTCGTCTTTTGCGCCTGAACTAGGCTGAGTATTTCAACTGCCTCGCAGGAAAACCCATTGATTTTTTCGGTCAATGACCAAATATTTTCGAAGCCGCGGCATGACAATCTGATATTTATCCAAACCCCTGTCAATCCGATATTTAAGTTTCATAACACC
>JBGTCB010000035.1:0-5666 GCA_041748995.1 Saprospiraceae bacterium
TTGGGCAAATAGGAAAAATCATCGGCTGCAAAATGGTGGGTATCGCTGGTGGTCCGGAGAAGTGCAAAAGAATCCTGGATGAATATCAGTATGATGCAGCCATTGATTATAAAAATGAACCGGTGAAGTCACGTCTCCGGGAAGTTTGTCCGGATGGAATCGATATCTATTTTGATAATGTGGGTGGTGAAATTCTGGACGTTGCATTGGCAAATTTGAAATTCAAAGGAAGAGTGGTCTTGTGCGGTGGAATCAGCCAGTACAATGCCACTGAGCCTATTAAAGGACCGGCTAACTATCTTTCGTTACTTAGTAACCGGGGACGCATGGAGGGTTTTATCGTTTTTGATTATATCAGGGATTATCCGATTGCCACCCAGGCTCTGATGAATTGGATGAAAGAGGGAAAAATCATTTCCAGTGAACATATTGAAAAGGGAATTGAGAATTTTTATCCTGCTTTTTTGAAGTTGTTTTCCGGTGAAAATCAGGGTAAATTGATTTTACAATTGAATGAAATTGCATGATGGGCACCTCTATTAACCCCGTTCATGGTAAAAACAATTTTCTTCGAAAATTTATTTAATAATATGCTTCGCCATACTTCGTTGATCGTCAGTCAGATAGCTACGGCTATCTTCCTTCCTCGACCCGACGCTAAAGCTTTGGGCGACGGCGTCCAGCCTTGTCTGGCTTGCATCTTATTAAATTTTTACTCATTCAGAGGTAAATAGAGGTGCCCTGATATAATTAATTCAAAGTGTTGACCGAAACAGGAAAGAAAAGCAAAGAATCGATATGGAGTTTATAAATAGTTTTAAAAAGGAAGATTATGCGATCGTCGAACTGACCCGCGGTAAAGTCAATGCAATAAACCATGCGATGGTACGAGAAATCAGAGAGACTTTTGTGGATCTCCAAAAGGATAGCAGTATAAGAGGAGTGATCATTACCGGCAAACCACATTATTTTAGTGCTGGTCTGGATGTCGTTGAACTCTATCATTACGACTATGAGCAGATAAAACAATTTTGGACTGATTTTTTAGGAATGATGGTTGATCTGATCAAGTTTCCCAAACCTCTGGTCGCTGCGATTTCAGGCCATAGTCCTGCCGGAGGTGCAATTTTAGCACTTACCTGTGATTATCGCCTGATGGCAGAAGGCGAGAAGTATTTAATTGGATTAAATGAGGTTGCGGTAGGGATTAATATTACAGAAAGTATCTATGCGTTGTACAGTTTCTGGCTGGGGAAGAAGACTGCTTACCAGGCATTGCTTACTGGTAAACTATTTAATGTGAATGAGGCGCGGCAGGTCGGATTAATCGATCAGATTGCAGATCTGGAAGGCCTCGTTGAAGAAGCAGAACACAAACTGAAAATGATTTTACGTGCCAATGATTATATTATCCAATCCGCAAAAAAGATGATGCGGGCCGAGCTGGTACGACAGGTGGATGTTGACATGAGTGCTTCTATTAAAGAACGTTGTGACTACTGGATGTCACCTCAATCGAGGAAGGATTTGAGTGCATTTGTCAACCGGTTGACTCAGGGTAAATAATGGTCAATTCGATTTTAAAAACTGTCCATTTTGAACTGGCTTGTGATATGGCATAACAGGTCTGAGACTGTAAAGTTTTTTTTGATAATGAGGGTAGGAGTGTAGCAGTTGGTCAATTATACCAGTAAATAAATTCCAAAAAATTTTATGCAATGATTCAGACATATAACGCCAACTGTAAACCTCTACAATGCTAATTATAAGAGATCTAAATGATTTAAAGTCATTCCTGGATAAAGAGTGGGTTATTTCAAGCTGGTTTCAAATCACCCAAGCTCAGATCAATCAGTTTGCCGATGCCACCGGTGATCATCAATGGATCCATACTGATCCGGAAAAGTGTAGCAGGCAGTCACCATTCGGAAGGACCATTGCCCATGGTCATCTGATATTATCTCTTATTCCAAAATTGTTTTACGAATGCGTTCATCTTGAAAATGCTGCGCTTACCATTAATTATGGATTAAATAAAGTACGGTTTACGCATCCCGTTCTGGTGGACAGTTTTATCCGGGCCCGGTTTACCTTAAAAGCTTTGCAAGAAATTGAAGGAGGAATCCGGACATTCAATGAAGTAATTATTGAGATTAAAGATCAGGAGAAACCGGCTTGTGTGGCAGAGTCCATTTTGCAGGTGATGTTATGAGTTGAAAGTAGAAAGTAGAAAGTTAAAAGTTAAAAGGGAAAAGCATAGCGAATATTTCAAATCGTTTATCCCATATCGTACATCGCAAATCGTACATTGAAAATCAAAATTCGTACATCGCATATCGTAGATCGTACATCAAAAATCGTACATCGTAAATCTAATTGCCTTGTACCAGTACCTGTTCAACCTGAAATTCCAGGTATTCACCTTCGTTGATATCTGCGATGACCAGATCCGCCCAATGACCGGCTTCCAGGCTTCCGGTACCTGGTGTTTGATTTTTCGATTTATCTATTCCAAGCAATCTTGCCGGATTGCCACTAAACATCCTGCTGGCTGTAATTAGGGCTTCGTTGGTTGGTAGAGCCTCATGATGCCGATACCATACCCCTTTCATCGCAGTGCTCAACCATTTAAGTACATTACCGAATCCTTTATCCGATGTCAGAACACTTCCAAAAAGAGTGTCTGAAACTCCCAGCATTTGTAAATATTCCCGGTTGCTGCTCACGGCTCCTTTCAAACCAAAGAGGGAAAAATTCTCCAATCCGGGTAATCCATTGGCAAACATACTGTCGGTGATCATAATGACCCGGCTGACTTCTTTCCTGGCAATAGTGTCCCGCACATAGGCAGGGTCAACATGGTAACCATCGCAAATAATTTCGGTGGAAACTTCATCGGATTTAAGCATGATTTCTTCCGCTCCCCCCAAACGGAAGCTTTTTGACGAGCTGCGGCTGGGACCGTTGAAAAAATGTACGGAGAGCGAAAGTCCGCTATCTACAGCCGCCTGAAATTCATCACCGTAGGCAGCAGTGTGACCTCCGGAGACCACAATATTTTGTTGCCTGAGAAATTTGATCAATTCAAGACCTTTATCTCCATGTTCAGGAGGTACATTGACAATCCGCAATAAATTCCCCGACGCTATCTGCAGTTTTTCTACTGTGCCGATATCCGCAGCATAAAAGAATTTCGGGTTTTGAGCACCGGCATAATAGGGGTCTTTTAAAAAGGTCCCTTCCAGATTGATGCCGCCAACCATTTCCCATAAAGGAAGCTTATTTTCGATATATGATTTTAAAGCTGAAAATGTAAATTCCAGTTTTTCAAGCGGAGCAGCCATGCTGGTAAGCAGAACCCGGGTGACTCCCTTTTCCCTGTAAAATTTCAAGGTGTCTTCCAGGCCATCTCGGATCGCATTTTCCTCCAGATGAAAAGAGTCAGATGCCGTATCGTATTTTCCGAAAGAAAAATCAAATCCGGCTGCTCCATGGTTGTGGATATCAATAAATCCCGGCAAAATATATTTTCCCTGCAAATCAGTTACTATATCATATTCCGCAGGATTAATGCCCGAAGCTATTTTTTGAATAATGCCATTTTGGATAGCCAGGTCACCATTAATTACCCGGTCCGTTAAGACCAACCTGGCATTTTTAAAAAGGGTGGACATGCTCATTTATTTATTGAATCTTTAATATTAACCAGGCCAAAAGGATCAATGCTGCAACAAATAACCAGGCAAACAAAAATCCAAAAAAATCTGTTCGATATCGTTTGGAAAAAGACTGCCAGCGTTCCTTTTTAAACCAGGTGCCGACATCGAGGAGCAACAATCCCTTATCCACAATGGGTGCCTGACCGTCTTTCTGATCGGAATGCGTATACATTTTCCGGAAGAATTTCTCGGTAGCAACCTCAGGTTCTGCAGGGGTTAATTTACTGATCACGACCAGGGTGCTAAACCCTGCAAGCATTGCCCAGCCAAATGGTTCGGGAGTCCACCGGTAGACCAATTGCAGTACTCCGGTATCTGAATAATTTAATAAATAATACAAAATGAAGGCTACAATCACCCCCCACAGTGCACCATACCGGTTTGCTCTCTTCCACATGATACCGCCGAAAATCATAATCCCCATAAATGCAGCAATAGTTTCTGTAAATAAAAAGGCGGAAAGAACATTTTTAATCGACAAAGCGAAAGCAACGCCCATTAAAGTTAGAATAACTCCGGTCATTCGTCCGGTGCGCAGAAGTTCCTTGTCTGAGGCATTGGGATTGATATAAGGCTGGTAGATATCTTTCGTAAAAAGTGCCCCCAGGTTTACCATAAAATTGGAACAGGACGACATATTGGCGGCTAAAATACACGCCATCATCAATCCAATCAAACCGGGAGCCAGTAGTAGACCCGTAGCATATCCGAAAGCATGCTCAGGGTCTTCCAATTCGATCCCTTTTTGAATCACAATGGCCGCAACGATTAAACCGGTCAGAGTCCAGCCAATGGTAACCAGCCGTTTGACAAAGTTTCCGTAGGTCTGACCGACCCGGCCAACCAGCTCGGATTCGCCCGTGGCAAACATCGACATCATATGAGGTTGAGCCGTAATACCGACCAGACCATTGACCGCCAACATCGCTATAGTAAAAGCACCGAGACCGGTCTCCTGAGAAAACAAGCGAAAAAAATCTTCCGGTAAAACCCGACGCATTTCCGTAAAACCACCGATCTCAATGAGACCGTAGGGTATCAACAGAAACGACAAAACAATAATAAACAACCCCTGGATAAATTCAGTATGGGCAGCGGCGACCAGGCCACCGAAAAAGCTATACACCATAAAAGCGATGGTCATACCCACCACGACCCAATTGGACGAAATCAGGCCTCCGGACGCTACAGAGATAACCTTGGCCGCACCCTGCAGCATGGCTCCCATGATAAAGACAAAAAACAGGATTGCGAACAAAGTATAAAAAAGACTGAGTTTTTCGCCATACCGGTCCCGGACCATTTCGGCTATCGTGGTACGTTCGCTTCGCCGGTACCAGGGGGCGATCAGCCAATAAAGTGGTGTGATCAACAGATTTTTCCACTGATACCAGATGGTAGCAAAGCCTCCTGTATATGCGGCACCTGCCTGGGCAACCGGCATTTCTGCGTGGGTACCCGTACCGAATGCCTGGCCCATCATGGTCCACCATTTAAACTTTCGATCACCCCGGAAATAGCTGTCACTGGACCGGGTATTCCGGGAAACCCAAAGGCCGTAAGTGGTAATGCCAATGAAATAAACTATAATGACAATTATATCGATGCTCTGCATTAGATTACAATTTGGAAGCGGAGGCTTTGTCGAGAAATAGATGACAGTTTTCATGATTTCTCAGAATCGAAGCCGGGCATCTGTTGGTAAGTTCTCCCAGAATGGCATTTTTTATCGCCTCTGCCTTTCTTAGATCAGGCACAGAGACGATAAGGTTTTTGCTCTTCAGTATTTGTTTGATACTCATAGATATAGCTGTTTTCGGCACTTCCTCCAGGGTAGTAAACCAACCTTCACCAAATTGCTGCTGGCGACAGGCAGCATCAAGATTTACAACAATATAAGGTTGCTCCGTATCGAAATCTGCCGGAGGATCGTTGAAAGCCAAATGC
>JBGTCB010000036.1:0-5855 GCA_041748995.1 Saprospiraceae bacterium
ATTCAAAACTAATTGCAGTTTTTCCCTTTTATCGATGCGATCCAGTTCCTTTTCAATTTGTCCTGATTGATAACCTGTGACCACAACAATTGTCTCAACCGGTGATTTTAACAGTACTTCCACCACAATCCGGATCATCGCCTGACCATCGATTTGCCTCAACAATTTGTTATACGGTCCATATCTTCTGGATAGACCGGCAGCAAGAACGATGGCAGCAATTTTTGACATATCAGAGAATTAAGGTAAAGATACCAAAGGGAAATCCATCTAAAATCGAGCTGTTTGTATCCTATGAGGTTATTAATACCCACCTTTAACTCATATTTGACAATTCATTTTTTCTGCAAAAGAAAATGCAGCCGTTCTGTGTATTTCAGTAGCCTCCATGGCCAGAATATCCTATCAAACGATCAATACTGAATGCACCGGAGGTAGGAATGACTGCGCATGAATCCAATGGTCTCCATCATCTTCGGATACGAAGAGATTGCCGGTAGTAGTTCCAAAAACCATGAGCCCACCAGATCGATCAAAAGCATGCCTGAACACCAGGTCAAAACAGTTGATCTGAGGTAAACCCCCGGTTTGCCTGATCCAGGATTTTCCTCCATCTTCAGTTTTACAAACCACCAGACGCAGATCTTTGGCTACCCGCTGATCGTCGCTTTCCGCTGGTATGATCCAAGCTTTAAGAGGATCCTGGTGATCAATGACCAGGGGAAATCCGTACCTGCCGTAGTGATCACCGGCAGTGACATCCTGCCAGGTTTCCGCACCATCATGGCTGACAAATACTCCGCAATGATTCTGCTGCCAGATCGTATCCGGCTGCGATTTACAGATGCGGATAGCATGAGGGTCATGACCATATGGGCCATGAGGATCTGGCAAGTAGTCCGCTTTCAATCCCCGGTTTTTAGGTTCCCAGGTTTTGCCGGCATCATGAGAAATGTAGACTCCACCACAACTTACCCCAATCAGCAAAAAATCAGGTTTTTGAGGATGGCTGGTAATGGTGTGTATGCCGGGATGATTTCTTCCACCTCCAAACCAATGGTCCTGGCGGGTGGGGTGATTCCAGAGGGGTATGTTAAGTTCGAATGACTCACCCCCATCCTCGCTTTCAAATAACCCTCCCGGTTCAGTTCCGACCCAAAGTTTCCCCTGGCCCGAATGATACAAAGCACTCCAGATCAATCGCAAGGTTGCCGGTTTGCCGGAGCTGATCAAAGCCCCTTCCGGATATAGGGGTGCGGAAACCTCCTGCCATTCGCTTCCATTTTTGGAACGAAACAATTTTGGACCCCAGTGTTTCATGGACAATCCGACCCAAAAAGTATCAACGATCGGATCGTAATGGATCATGGAAACAGGATACCCCTTAAAATCTATCTGCTTTAATTGCAGGGTTTTGTTCCGATGTTCAAATTGCACCAAACCCTTGGTTGTACCAAGCAAAATCCTCATAAACTATTGACATTTCTTGCCGTTGAAAGGTAAGAAACATTCGATTGATTCAAGATTCCATGCTACTGTAAGCTCATAGTCGAATTTGAAATTCAGGATTGTCAATAAGGCCTATTACGGATGCCATAACTATTTCACCCCCGACATTGGTTGGAGGGCTATGAACAGAAGCTGCCAGGAGGATCAGTCGATCGAATTCGGCATCGGTTGACAATTGAGCAGGGTTTTAGGAGTGCACCTTAAATAGATTCTTTTTAAGATCTTTGTCAGCTCAGTATATCACCGGTGACCGATCAAAAAAAAGATTTTCCGATTTTCACTTCTGCACCGCACGTGTATCTGGATTCAGCAGCAACCACCCATAAACCCCGACAGGTTGTTGATGCGATCACTGATTTTTATAGTAAACAATATAGTACCGTCAGAAGGGGGATGTATCACCTCTCCACACAGGCCACCGACTTGTTTGAAGAATCCAGGAAACTAGCCGGTGGTTTTATTGGTGCTAACCGTTCATCTGAAATTATTTTTACATCCGGGGCTACGGAAAGTCTTAATCTGGTGGCACATTGTTATTTGAGGCACATTCTGCAACCTGGAGATGAGATTGTCATAAGCATATTGGAACACCATGCGAATTTCATTCCCTGGCAGCAGCTGGCTAAGGAAAAAAAGGCCAGGCTTATTATTTTGCCCCTGGATGACGCGGGAGAAATTGAGATGACGGGGTACAAAAATGTACTCAGTGACAAAACCCGAATGGTGGCCATAACCCATATATCCAACGTCACGGGAGGCGTTAATCCAGTTAAAGAAATGATTTCCGCTGCCCATCAGTTTGGAGCCAAAGTACTGATTGATGGTGCACAAAGTGTCGGACATATGCCGGTCAATGTCCATGACCTCAATTGTGATTTTTTTGCTTTTTCCGGACATAAAATTTATGGACCCACGGGAACCGGGGTGTTATATGGCAAAGAAGAGCTTTTAAATGCGATGCCACCCTACCGGTTTGGGGGAGAAATGATTCTGGAAGTCAGTACAGAATACACTAATTTCAAAAGTACGCCCTATCGATTTGAAGCCGGAACTCCAAACATTGCTGGGGTTATCGGATTGGGCGCTGCCATCCGGTATATACAATCGCTAAATCTCGAAAATATCACCATGCATGAGACAAATCTTACCAACTACCTTCACGAATCCTTACTGACAGAAGGAATCCAAATTGTTGGAAATCCGAAGCACCGGTCATGTCTGATTTCTTTTCTAATTGACCACATACACCCACATGATGTAGCTACTATTCTAGACAGTGAAGGCATTGCAGTGAGAGCCGGACACCACTGTGCCCAACCTTTAATGCGTTATCTGCAAATACCCGCAACCGTAAGAGCATCTCTTGGCTGGTATAATGATCAGAAGGATGTCGATCAATTAATCCAGGGCATTAAGAAAGTGCGAAAAATCATGCAATGACGGAATTAGACTTATATCATCCATTGATTACCGGTCGAAACAAAGAGCCTTGGTTCTTCACAAGAGAACATCAGGGTCAACTGATAAAAGCCTTTAATCCTGTGTGTGGCGACGAATACGATATCGCGGTCGAATTCGATCTTAATGACATCCGAAAAATAACTTTCAGCGGATATGGCTGTGCCGTTTCTAAAGCTGCCCTGGACATGCTCATCGAACGATTGCAGCATCACAAGTTTGCTGATATAATAACTGAAATAGAATATTATCTGCAGGTCATTGAAATGGACAAGCCACCACCGTTGGAAGCCTATCCCTTATCGGTATTTCAAAAGGTTAAGTATCATACCGCCCGAAAAGAATGCGCGACTCTTGGCGCAAATTCACTACTTTCATTCCTGAAAGACTTAAAAAGAACATAGATGACTTCTCGTCGAACCTTTATAAAGAACAGTTCAATGGTGCTCGCAACTACGGCCACAGCCGGTTCATTTGCTTTTACCAGCCGGCCTCCCATAAAATTTAAGATGTCGCTAAATCCAGGAAATATAGGTGCCTCTTTTGATCAGGCTACCCTGTTGGATATGGCTATTAAGTATGGTTACGAAGCTATCTCTCCATTCCCGGGAGAACTGGAAAAAATGGATGCCATGGTAAAAGAGAAGCTGTTGGAGAAAATGAAAGTGAACAATATCATGTGGGGATCAACCAATCTTCCGATCGACTTTCGGAATGATGAATCCAAATACCGGGAAGATATGACAACACTTGCCGCTACTGCAGCCACTCTGGCAAGTGTGGGTGGCACCCGGATGAATACCTGGATCATGCCTACACATGCATTGTATACTTATAATGAAAATTTTAAATTGCACAGAAATCGCCTCAAGGAAGCAGCTAACATCATCGGTCACTATGGTATCCGGTTAGGCTTGGAGTATGTGGGACCGAAAACGCTGATGACCCGAAGCAAATACTCATTTATCCGCACCATGGCTGAAATGAAAGAATTGATTGCTTCTATGGGTGAACCGAATATTGGTTTTGTTCTGGATACCTTCCATTGGTACTGTGCCGGTGAGTCGAAGACCGACATTCTTACCCTCGACAAGGAGGACATTGTCACCGTCGATCTCAATGATGCCCGTACCGGTTTTGAGGTTGATGAACAAACAGACGGTAAAAGAGAACTTCCTATGGCCACCGGGGTCATCCCGATCAAAGAGTTTATGGAAGGAATCGTGCAGATCGGTTATGATGGTCCGGTGAGAGCAGAACCTTTCAATCAACCGCTGCGTGACATGGAGGATGAAGCTGCTGTCAAGGCAACCTATGATGCAATGAAAAAAGCATTTGATCTGGTAGGGTAAGGCGCAACTGTTGCAATAGAGCAAAGATTAAAACCACCGAATAATTTTGCACTCTGAAATTGAAAATATCACTTGCATGACCGGTTGAAATTGATGAAGTTGAAATTTCCATTATCTTGAGAGGACTCTTGAAATAAATGGAAAAATAACAACTTTACTTGCCACTATAGAACTTCGTCATAAACTTCGAATTATTGTAAATATCCAATAATTCCTTCTTTAGGGAAATTGTCTCCTTAAATCGAATATACGTATCGGCATAAATCTTGTCGGCAGTTGTATGTTTTTTTCCGGTAAAGAAAACAGGGAATCCTACAAACTCACTGATCACTTCATTCTTTTTTTCATTGGATAATTCGGATCGAAAAATCAACAATTTGATATTATTTTTTTCATAGACCTGGAATCCCTCATTTACATTAAACGGGGACTGGTAAACATCGATACCCAGTGCGGTTTTAAGCTCCAAATCAAACCAATCGAGAGGGAACCGGTGAGGAAATCTGGTTTGGAAATAGTGCAATAAAAAATCAAGATTTTCGAAAACTTTCCGCTTTGTGGATAATTCCACCAATAAACATTTCCACTCGAATGGAACCGGTAATTTTGCAAGCTTCAAAACTGCATTACTGATACCTAGTCCATGGCGCACTTCTTCATGAATCAGAATAAAACTGCTCAGCTGTTGAAAGAAGGCGGACATATTCCGAGATAGTGCTTTCCTGATGGGAGTGATTATTTTTATAGGATCATCGCTATTTCCGTATTTCTCAAAAAAATCAAGGCTGTGATTTATATGAACCGGCACACCCAATCCTCTGATTGAAAGTTGCTTTACTGTCTGCTCTACCCGGGCAGGTATGAGCGAATGCAACTGATACACAACAGCATGTTTTTTCAATGTGTTATATAATACTGTCGACCCGACTTTTCCCATTTGATAGATCACCAGAGGTATTATCTGATCATTTGACTGCTTGTATGAAGGCATCTCCGGCTTTTAGATCGTTGTTGACTTTTGAAGAAGGTAAGAGAATTCTAGCTAATCATCTTTTGGGAAAAGGTCATTTATTCAAATTCCTACTGAAGAAAGGCCTTATTTTTCACTTTCACCATTTCTGCCATGATGCTTAAGGCAATTTCTGCAGGGCTTCCGGCAGCAATGTCGAGGCCGATGGGACCTCTGATCCTGTCGATCTTCATCTGCTCAAAACCTGCTTCACGCAGTCGAACTACCCGTTTCTCCTGGGTTCTCTTACTGCCGAGAGCACCGATATATGCCACATCTGAGTCCAATAAAATATGGAGGGCTTGATCGTCAATCTTTGGATCATGGGTTAACAGGACAGCAAAAACAGATTCATCCAGTTTAATCCCAGGCAACACCTCAGCCGGCCAGGCCCGGATTAATCCTTCCTTATTGACCAGATCAATCAGACTATCATAGAACAAACCGCGGGGATCAATCACAGTGACTTTAAAATCCTGTTGTTTTGCCATTGCAATCAGATCTCTGGTAATGTGGGCAGCTCCAAT
>JBGTCB010000037.1:0-5817 GCA_041748995.1 Saprospiraceae bacterium
TGAAATATCCCGAAATTTTAGACCGCCTGTGTTCAGGTATAACTTATTGGACACCATATTACCTGTAAAGAAAATATCTTCCAACCCATCATTATTGATATCACCTACGGCAACACCACCTCCCAGATACATGTAAGGATAGGTGAAGTAATTATATTTGTGCGTCTCACTTAGTGTGTTGGCAAATTTGACACCGGTTTGGTCAGAAGTCAATTTAGAGAATAGCTGTTTTGGCTCAGTTTTACAAGACAGGGCTATCACTATCAAAATCACAAAACAGGTATATAATTTCATAGATGTCCAAATATTAAATCTTTATATTTTTTATCCTGGCCTAAGAATTCTGCCTTCGAATTCCAATTGGCACTATTTCGAAAAACAAAATCGTGATTGTTCATGTCAGCATCTAACTGAATCACCATTAAAGAACATATCGAAAATTAAGAATCTTTTGTTGTTTAAATTAAAACTACTCGTTTTAAAATA
Source organism: Saprospiraceae bacterium (assembly GCA_041748995.1). Taxonomy (GTDB): domain Bacteria; phylum Bacteroidota; class Bacteroidia; order Chitinophagales; family Saprospiraceae; genus JABDMH01. The sequence goes on from JBGTCB010000037.1 coordinate 487, forward strand.
GACTTCTCTTTGATTACTTTGGATCTTCCTGAACTTCAAGTGGAAGAAAGTAGACCATTCAGGCAGTTTATTACGGAGGTAATTTACAAAACTATATAGATTGAGTGGCGAAGTTCCTTAAAAAAGAATAGCCCAAGGAGGCTGTTGAAATACCCAACTTGCACTGAAATTTAATTCGATTACTTTTTTGTAAGAAAATCTCAGCCGTTCTCGTCGTTTCTGACTTTGTTGATCCCCTGCCCGGCATGCCTCGGCAGACGGTGTCAGTCAGTTACAACCCCGGTAGATCTCCGGGTTTGGAAATGATGAAGAATTACGAGCATATTTTTGGGCTAGACAAGGCAGAAAACACAGGCAGAGCCATAGCTCTGGCGAGGCTTTCTAACGCAGTATAGCGCAACAAAGATGCCGGAATTGTCATCAATTTTTGACGCCGGAGATCTACAATAAGCTTCCTTCGTCTCGCCGCGTCCGAAAGCGACGATTTACGGTTTCAGCATCAATTTGAGTATTTCAATAACCTCCTAGCGATTAAACTAAGGTCATTCTTTGCTCTATGAAACGGTAGGTCTTTAGTATCCTGGATTCTGAATTAAAGACGGATCTCGATCAATTTCTGTTTGACTAATTGGCATAAAATAGACATGGTTTTGCCATATTCTATTTTCAAAAACGAGATTCGTTGGTGTAAAGGTGTATTCAAACATAGAGGGGTCCTTTCGATAATCCATAAAGTTAGTACCGGGCTTTTGTTTGGCTTGGATCAAGATTTGCTGCACCTGTCTATTGAGCGATTGCGGGCCTTCCAGCCATCGTTTCATATCGAAGAGCCGTGCATCTTCGTTAACGAGCTCTTTATCCCGTTCTCTCTTGTAAAGTTCAAGGAGATCAGCTCCTGTGGCAGTTACCGCAGGTAGTCCATTTCTAAATCTCAACTTGTTCAACCAGGCAATGGCATCCGCATCATCGCCCAAATTAATATTGGCCTCAACGAAGTTCAATAAAACTTCCGAGTATCGAATGTAGGGGGCGTCAACCTTTTGAAGATTGTTTGGCCATGATGCCGGTTGCCGTGGGTCGGCAAATTTTCTAAAATAATATCCCGTCCTGGAACCGTTCCAGTCTTCGATCGGACCTTGACGAGTGTCAACACCATTTATGATTGTGCCATCCAATAAGGTGTAAAATCCTGTCTGGATCTCATTGTACTTATCGAATTTCACTACATCATCGGTCCTTTGCTTCCAGGGAGCACCATCATATAGGATAGTTGCATAAAAGCGGGCTTCACGGTTTTGATATGGAGCAGCTGCATGAGCACTGTTGTTCCAATCGAACTTTGTACCGTCGGCACGATCGTATTTAGAAACCAAAGCTTCTGTCGGTGTAGTTCCTGCCCATTCATGGTAGCCATTAGGGCCATGATACAGTGCGACCATGCCGGGGCCTTGCGACCATCCGTCGCCACCAGGATAGGTTCTAGAGCCAAAACCGAATTCCTCCACAAGTCTTCCCCAAATAAAATCTTGATTCTTATCGCCCTGCAGCCAGATATCTTCATAATTCTGAATGGCTTCTTCAAGAGGAGCAGGTTCCGAATAGTCAAGCTTGTATCCTATGGTTGCATCCAAAAGTGCCTTGGAAGCTGCTTCAGCAGCTTGCCATCTTGACATTTGACTACCTCCAGTATATCCTATCAACTCGGGATTGCTGTAAGATGCGATCGTTGACACAGAAGATGCCTTAGATGGCTCGTACAAATCACTGGCAGCATGAGTAAGTACTCTTGATTTCATTGCCAGTGCGGTAATCTTATGTGCTCTCGCTTTGTCTACAGGAGCGTCCTCCAACAGGGCAATCGCCTGGTCTAGATCAGAAACGATCTGAGTGACTGTAGCTTCAAAGGTTGCCCGAGGGTTGTTAGCTCCACTATTAAGGGTCAAGGGCTCAGTTAGCAGGACTACACCTCCAAACTGACGCATCAGCTGCGTATAAAAATAGCCTCTCATGAAATAGGCCTCTCCGAGCAATCGATCCGTAAAATCCTGATCAAAGCCTGCCTCATTAGCAGATAGGCGCTGTATGGCAATATTGGCACCCCTAATAAACGGGTAAAGCTGAGACCAGCTAAACCACTGCATATCCATGTAGTTTCCTGCAGGATTCATTTTCCCTTCGGTGTAACCATCAACCCCTCGACCAGGGTGGGTAAAAACTGCTTGATCAGTAAAGGCATCGGTAGTTTCCTCTCGGGTAAGGGTACCTGCCCATGTACCTTGATATAGATCTAAAACTGCTGCCTCAGCTACTTTCTGAGACGACCAGACATTTTGCTCAGCTACTTCACTAAGTGGTGTAGTTTCTAAAAAATCATCGTTACAACTTGCCCAAAAAAGTCCGACGACAAATAAGGTTGAAATTTTAATAAGATTCGTCTTCATTTTTAATTTTTTAAAATGTTATGCGCAGTCCTGCAATAATAGTTTTCAATGTAGGATAGGCCTCACCATTATTAAGTGCACCACCGCTGGCATTTCGGGTTTCTTCGACGTTTGCCCCTCCCTGAAGGGTTTCAGGATCGAATGGAAAATCAGTTATGGTCAGCAAGTTTGTTCCAGAAATGGAAATTCTCAAATCTTGTGCTCCAATGCGTTTTATCAAAATCGGACTTAAGTTGTACCCGATCTCTATTGATTTCATTCGGATATAATCTCTCGTGAGAAGAGCGTAATCCGTTTGTCCGGAAAACCATTGGTCGCCTCTATCAGCTAACCTGGGGAATGGAGCGTTGGGATTGTCAATAGACCAGGCTCGATCCGCAACTTCACGTTGCACATTAGCAAGGGTACCCGACATAAAACTCCACTCATATCGATTATAACCTCCCATAGCTCCAGCCCAATACATATTAAAATCGAAGTTTTTGTATTGCAAGGCTGTATTAAGCCCAAATTGGGTGTCCGCAAAGGCACTTCCTCCTACTCTGGTTCTATCTTCCGGACCTATTTTACCATTTCCACTGATGTCAACAACTCGTGCATCGCCAGGTTTTAGAGCGGGAGTTACTCCGCTATAATCCAATTCTTCGGCTTCTATTTCTGCCTGTGAACGGAAGACCCCGGCAAACTGGTAAAGAAGTGGCCTTCCAATTTCACCACCAGTTTCCCGTTGCCATGGCCGATCAGCTAAATCGGGCTCGTCAACAAACAATAATTTATTGTCTGAATTGCTGAAATTGAAGGTTAATTTATATTGCACTGCAGCATCTCTTTTCCCATTAAGACCCATAGTTATTTCGAAACCTTTATTCTCAAATTCTCCGATATTTTGAGCAGGTGGAGTTATGCCACTGTATTGTGGCAGGGTTTTATTAGGCAATGTCAAAATATCTGTTCGAACATTCTTAAACACATCAAATCCTAGGGACAATCTGTTGTCAAGCAGTTCAACATCAAAACCAAAGTTGGTTGATGTAGCTGTCTCCCAGGTGATGAAGGGATTAGGCACTTTGGTTTCATAGGCCGTGGTTACAACATTTCCGAGACCCGTCGCTGAAAAGCTGTAAGATGCCAGAAATTGATAGGGATCAACATTATCATTACCCAACTGACCCCAGGAACCTCTTAGTTTAAAGTAATCCAGGAAGGATATTGAATTTTCGAAAAATGGTTCCTGTGACACTACCCAACCTGCTGATACTCCGGGAAAAAAACCGTAGCGACTGTTAGCAGGGAATAAGTAAGAACCATCATATCTGAACAGACCTTCAATCAGGTATTTATATTTGTAGGAGTAATTTAATCGACCATAATAATTTAATCGAGCTGTCTCCGATCCGTTACCAGTACTAAATTGCCCGTCATTACCACCAAAAGCCAATTGATCCAAATCGCTTGATAGGAAAAATCGTTTAAACGCCCTGGTATAACTTCTTTCGGACTCTTCCCGGGTGATTCCCCCAAGAACCTTAAAGTAATGATCTCCAAGATCCTTTTCAAAGGATGAATAAATAGTACTCGTCACGTCGGTCCGCGTGGTATGATCCTGGGTAAGACTAGGATCACCAGGACCACGCTGGGCTGGAGTGAGACCCGAAGAGTTTTTATTAACACCATCCCAGGTATAAAGAACCCATGGCCGGTCCCACTGTTTAAAGTCGTAATTCATTTTATCAAATGAGACATTAGCCCTCACCTCCAAACCTTCAACACCAGGAACCTTCAGCGTCAGGCCTAAATTACTCTGCACAAAGTTGGTGCTATTATCACGAAAACCAGGCTGATCAGTCACCCGAATGGCTGGATTGTTTCCATTCTCAATATCAGGCCCGAATTCTCCTGTTGGCCAATAGGCAGGGAACCAGGGATATTGTCTAATTAGATCCGCAATAGGGTTGGTGCGGGTGGCAGTTCGATTTTCCTCCTGTCTGGAATATAGTCCCACATCAAAAGTGAGGTACTTATTGATCTTAGCATCCAGGTTTAATCTCAGGTCATATTGAGTAAATCCCTTCGGCGCATTCTTAAAGTTAACGTCTTGTCTCATATATCCCAAAGAGGCAAGATATGTGACATGTTCAGTTCCTCCACTAATTTGCAAATTCTGACGTTGTATAGGTGCATTATTACGTGACACCTCGTCAAACCAGTCTGTATCCGGATAGTTCCAGGGATCAGCACCGGCAGCCGTATTTTCAATTCTTTCTGTTGGATAGGTAGGGTTTAAAACTTCACCGTTAGGACGGGTAAACGGCTGACCGCGAACCGCGTTGGCTGCCTCCCATTCACTGGTGGGTAATTTATAAACATTGAGCAGATTAACCAGATCCATGTATTCTGCCCCGGTCAACATTTCCGGTACAGTGTATAAGTTTTGAAGACCGAAGTTTGAGGTGATCTGTACAGTGGGTCGGCCAATTTTACCCCTTTTGGTAGTAATGAGAATCACACCATTTGCAGCGCGTGCGCCGTAGATTGCTGCTGAAGCATCTTTCAAAACGGAAATACTTTCGATGTCGGCGGGATTGATCCTGGACAAACCTCCAGCACGATCTGGAACACCATCGATAACCACCAAAGCCGAAGAATTATTGAAGGTATTCGTACCTCTTACCCTAATTGCCGGATCGTCAGCGCCCGGTTGAGCTGTCCTAGTATCAATGTATACACCAGCAATTTTTCCTGCAAGGGCCGCTCCTAAATTGGGTGAAGAAGATTTTTCAAGCTCGGCACCACTAATTGCAGATACCGACCCCGTTAAGGTAGCCTTTCTCTGAGTGGCATATCCCACTACAACCACTTCGTCTAATGCGGCTACTTCCTGCTCTAACGC
>JBGTCB010000038.1:0-5573 GCA_041748995.1 Saprospiraceae bacterium
CTTCGATCGGCTATATCTTAAAAGGGAGCCACGAAAGCAAAAGCTTTACCGCTTCGGTTATTCATCTGGCCATTAAAGGGTATTTAAAAATTGAGGAAGTCGTTGAAAAAGGTTTTTTTTCCAAATCGCATAATTATGATCTCGTTAAAATAAAAGAGAGTGATAACCAATTACCCAAAGAGGAAAAACAGCTTTTTGATGCTCTTTTTCTTTATGGCGACCGGGTCAGTATCACGGGTAAATACGACAGCAAAATTGAGAAATCATTGGGTGTACACAGTGCGAATTTGTCAGCTCAGCATTACGCCTTTATCCACGAAGGTCATAATATGAGATTTTTGGTGGTTCCCGTTTTAACTACCATAGCAATTATTGCGATAGCTATCATGTTTCTGGTTAAGAGCTCATATGCCGAAAGTGCCAATCTGACATCTTTGTTTGCTTTTGTACCGGTAGCGATTATTGGAATCATTTTATATGCCTATCTTATTAAGAAACCTACCCATGAAAAACTGGAGCTGCGCTCCCGGATCCGGGGCTTTCAACTCTACCTGGAAATGGCGGAGAAAGACCGTCTGCGATTATTAAATCCTCCGGAGATGACTCCTGAGCACTTTGAGAAAATATTACCGTATGCTTTTGCTTTAGGTGTAGAACACAAATGGTCAGAGAAGTTTAAAAATATCCTGGAACAGGCTCAGTATCGTCCTGAATGGAATAACAGTACCAATATGCTCTATTTTTCCAGTCATTTCGGCGGCGATTTTTCGCAGAGTGTGGCCGGAGCAGCTACCAAACCATCCGATACCGGCAGCGGTAGTGGAGGTGGTGGTTTTTCCGGAGGAGGAGGCGGCGGCGGCGGTGTCGGGGGATGGTGAGGAAGGTTTTTTGGTATTGTGGTATTGTGGTGTTTTGGTGTTTTGGTGTTTGGTATTTGAATTTGTGGAACTGTTTAATTTCTAGCTGAAGGTTCAGAACGGATATAAAATGAAGGCAGCATTTCGATCAAAATATGGTGCACCGGAGGTTCTGAGCATCAAAGAAATAGACAAACCGGTCGCCGGTGAAAATGAATTATTGATTCGGGTGCTTGCTGCAACGGTCAACAGAACTGATTGCGGAATCTTATGGGCGAAACCCTTCATCATGAGATTTTTTACCGGTTTATTAAACCCTCGATTATCCACTACAGGTACTGATTTTGCGGGAATAGTGGAAGAAGTTGGGAAGGGTGTCAGCAAATTTAAAGCCGGAGATAAAGTTTGGGGATTTGATGATATAGGATTGTCTTCCCATGCTGAATATCTGGTCATCTTCGCAGACAAGCCCATACAAATGATACCACCTGGTTTTTCGTACGATCAGGCAGCAGCTAGTGCTGAAGCTGCACACTATGCCTATAATTTCGTAAACAAGGTTACGTTAAAACCCGGACAAAGAGTTCTCGTAAATGGGGCCACCGGTGGTATTGGCTCGGCAGCAGTGCAATTTTTAAAATATTACGATATCTATGTAACTGCCGTATGCAGTTCCGAAAATATTGCCACTGTGAAGTCACTTGGCGCCGATAGAGTTATCGACTACACTAAAGAAGACTTTACACGGGACACGGAGAAATATGACTTCGTATTAGACGCGGTAGGCAAGAGTACTTTTTTTAAGTGCAAAAAAATATTGAAGAAAGATGGAATTTACATTTCATCCGAGTTAGGTCCCTATAGTCAAAATCTGTTTTTGCCACTCATTACCGCTATTGGCAAAAGAAAACGGGTTATCTTTCCGATTCCTGTAAACATAAAAGGAAGCTTGGAATTCATTTTGGGTTTAATGGAGCAGGGCAGGTTCACACCCCTTATTGACCGGGTATATCCCCTTGAGGAAATAAGGGCCGCCTATGACTATGTGGCTTCCGGGCAAAAAATTGGCAATGTCATCATTCCTATGCACAGCGGTGCTGTGGAAGAAAATTAGATAACAGCGGATTACCTAATTATTCTAATTAGATCGATTGCCATTAGACCTTGATGCCTTGAAATTGCGCTTCATCGAAGCGGAAATAATAAATAAAACATGATTTAATGAAGCAGATAGAAACTGAAATTAACATTAATGCAGCTCCGGAAAAGATTTGGAAAGTGCTTCTTGATTTTGAAAATTACCCCCGGTGGAATCCTTTTATCCGGTCAATTAAAGGGGAGACGAAAGTTGGTGAAAAATTGAGCATATCCATTAAGCCCCCCGATGGAACACAAATGTCTTTTACCCCGGTCGTCTTAAATTTTGAACCAAAAAAGGAGTTGCGCTGGAAGGGAAAATTAGGGATGAAGGGAATTTTCGATGGCGAGCATTATTTTAAATTGATGGATCATGCTAACGGAAGCACAAAATTCATACAGGGTGAAAAGTTCAGTGGAATCCTGGTTCCTTTGATGCCGAAAGCCCTGAAAAAAACAAAGGAGGGTTTTGAACAAATGAATAAGGCTATTAAGAAAGAATGTGAGAAAGGATAGGTAGTCTTGTGGTATTATGGTGTTATGGTTTTGTGGTATTATGGTATTTTGGCGTGAAGGGTTGAAATACTGCGAGATGGAGAGATTTCGTGGATTAAATAGTGTGAATAATGCGACAGGACGAAAAAAAGACTTCATCATGAAATTGAGACTCGCTCTTATTTTTGCAATCATTGGCTGGTTTGCGGTTCTGACTCAGTATTTTCTGATGATCGATAACCGGGTTACTTCGATTGGAGAAGCTACCATCCGTTTTTTTAGTTTCTTTACGATTCTCACCAATACTTTGGTGGCCATCTATTTTACTTTGTTTGTAATCGGAAAGTCAGTCAACCGGGAAAACTTTTTTAATAGACCGGGTGTCCTGACAGCAATCACGGTTTATATTACCATTGTTGGTTTAGTATACCAGGTCGTATTACGAAAGATATGGGAACCAACAGGGCTCCAGATGGTCGTGGATGAACTTCTCCATTCGATCATTCCGGTTTGCGTCATTATATTTTGGTATTTGTCAGAAAATAAACCAGCTGTTCGCTGGCAGCAGATACCGGGGTGGTTGATATATCCACTTATATATCTTGGCTTTATAGTATTTCGAGGAAATTTATCCGGATTTTACCCTTACCCGTTTGTGGATATCACTGTTTTAGGATTTCAAAAAGTATTGATTAATGCTAGTCTTTTGATAGGAGTTTTCCTGGTTCTTTCCCTGATTTTTATAATTTCCGGCAAAGTGCTGGATAGAAAAAGGACAAACAATATTCAAACCTAGTGTACCGTCCCATAAATATCTTTACACCATAAGCAGGTCTTTTTCGCCATCTTATCATCATCAAAAGCCTCACGTAGCTATGGCTATGCTCGGTTTTGCTTCTTCAATATGCCAAAAAATACCAAGCTTCTTCTGTACACATACTTATGGGACAATACACTAGAGGAGGGTGTTGAAATACTCAGGTTGATCTTGAAGCCGTAGATCGTCGTCTCTGGCGCGGCGAGACGAAGGAAGCTACTGGAAGTTGTAACTGACTGAGGATCAACAAAGCCAGAGATGGCGAGAACGGCTGATTATCATATAGTGGATAATTCACATGGAGGAAAATCAGGACAAGTTGAGTATTTCAACGGCCTCCTACTAAGGTCGCCATTGTTCAGCTATAATTCCCTGATAGGGGTGCCTTAATGCCAGACCAATTTTCACAGAATTCCAATCATAGGGTAAATTCCGTTTGTCAATGATGCCAATAAATCCCGCCTCCGATTTTTCCGCTAATACTTCTTTATTCAGAAATGGTCCCGTGCGATAATAATAAGTGGTCTCTCCACTGCGAATCGCCAGATAGATCTCCAACGATTGGCCAGAACTAAATGCGGGAAATGCCCAGCCGCTGATTTCAAAATAAGACTCCTGATCATCGATCTTTTCCAGATCATATTTCATCATTTGCAGGGGATTTCTTTTTGGCAGGTTAAGTCTGGGCTCTTCAGATACATTCAGAGCATAAGCATCGTAGATTCCTTGAGCAGCCAGTCTGTTCAACAATTCAGCCACATGCTCCGGAGCTGAATTGATCTGAAGTACCGATCATTTTTTTGATAAGAGCGGTGGGGCCTCGATGACGTTCTACCGGGAAATACGTTACACAATCTTATTTATGCTTCCTGTAAAACCTTATCTTGTATTCTAACCATCATATGCCAAAATGGAATTCAATCTTGCCAAACTCTTGAATTGGAAGTCATTTGTATCACCTATAGCATTCCTTATTATAATGGTTTCATTGGGCATATCTCTTTACAATGCTGAAAATATTCCACTACTTGATGATTATTTCCTATGCCTGGATTTTCTCAGCCGATATGTGTCTGCTGACTCAGGAATCGATCGAATATTAATGATTTTTAATTTTAGGAATGGGCATCCAACGGTAACACAAAACTTGATGTTTCTCTTAGATTGGAAGTTGTTTGGCCAGGTAAATTTTTTGCATTTTATCTTACTCAATAACGTTGTACATATTTCCTTGATTCTAGTTTTATACAAGATTTTTAGATATTATTCTACCGATAGGTTATTATTCCTTCCGATCCTGATTCTGTTTGCCGTGCCAGTATTTACTTTAAATAATTGGTCGTCTTCATTTATGCATATTGCTACATTGCTGTTCTCTCTCGGTGCTATTTTTCTGTTGTCAAAGGATTTATACTTTATCTGGGCTTTGCTGTTAGCTATTTTGTCTGCCATAAGCTCTGGCAGTGGAATATTGATCTTTGGAGCAGGGTTGCCCACTTTAATTCGCCATCATTCCAGGCAGGCACTGATTGCATGGATAATAACTGCATTTCTTCTATGTACTTGGTACCTCTATAACTACCTGTCATTTGCGGAAAATAATCAGCCTGACATTTCGGGAGGTATAAACGTCTTTAGTTATTTAGTCAACTTTGTAGTATTTTTTGGCGCTGTTTTTAAATCCTTGTATTCAGATCATCATGTTTGGGGAGTCATATTCGGGCTCCTCGTGTTAATTATTTTGGCCATACTGATTATAAGGCACTTTAAAGTTCTACTGGATGACCCGATTTTACTGAGCGGTCTAATTTTTGTGCTTCTGATTTCGGTTATGACAACGGTGATGCGATCACAATTTGGTATGGGTGCAACCACGGCTTATCGTTACCGTTTTTATCATATGCTTCCTCTGGTATTTCTATATTTTTCCCTTCTATCCATTTACAAAATCAATAGAGAAGGTCTAATGGCTTTGATCTTTGGTTTCTCTATTTTGCTCTTTGGTTTGCGAATGGAAGACGCACTTGAGGAATTCGGGAGGCGAAGTATTCAACTTCGAAATGGTATAAATGTTTATAAGCTATCGGGTGATCCCAAGCAGCTTACGAGCCGAAATCCCGAGCATGCCGCGGCTGCCATGACAAGAGTCCAAAATCAGAAAATCTATGATCCGGAACTATCCCAAGGCCCTCGTCCAAAGATGGAGATATTCGGTACATATTCACCTCATATGACCGTAGTGTACGATCGAAAAGAATGGAATGATC
>JBGTCB010000039.1:0-13427 GCA_041748995.1 Saprospiraceae bacterium
TGCGTTGAAGTATTGTTGTAATGTAAGGAAAGTTTTTTGGTGTTCTGGTATTTTGGTATTAGGGTGTTATGGTCTCAAACCAATAAAATTTCTCTTCGTGTGTATGTTTTTCCTTAGCACTCTGGAAAGTCCCCTCTTAGGACCCTCTTAGGGATTTAAGGGTCCCACTATTCCTGGTCTATGATCTAGTGGTTGAATTGTTCAAAAGGGTTGAATTGTTGAATTGTTTCTTATGACCAGCCTGCTGGTTCTCCCCCCTGCCCCCCCAGGGGGGATAGCGTAGCATCAGGCTTTGGGGTTGCCAATGACCTAGTGACTGAAAGAAAGGGGTATAGTCACTGCTTCATTGGTCAGATGTCCCCCTTGAGGGGGCAGGGGGTGGAATTTCACAGGTTTTCTTGGTCTGACTTTCGTTCTCTACTTGTGTCTGGTGTTGCTGTGGAGTTATTGTCAATCCATCCTCCAATTAAAATTGACACATCTTGGATCCGGTTTAAAACCTCCCAGCTGCCGAATCTCAGGATACTAAATCCAATTTCCTGGAGTTCTCCATCTCTGAATTGATCTTTTTTCACTGCCTTTTCATCTTCATGAGTAATCCCATCAACCTCGATGATAAGAAGCAAATCGAGGCAGACAAAATCAGCGATATAATTAAGTACGGGTCTTTCTCTCCTGAACTGATAACCCCTCATTTGCCTATTGCCCAATACATACTTCCACATACAAGCAGCAGATTTCGTCATACTTTTCCGGTTGCAATCAGCCAGAGTCTTCAAGCTTTTATTGTAGTAGTAGTTGTTTTCCTTGCAGGCTTTTTTCATGTCGATACTTGAAGTTTTTCTCCCCCCTGCCCCTCCAGGGGGGATAGCGTAGCATCAGGCTTTGGGGTTGCCTATGACCTAGTGACTGGAAGAAAGGGGTTTAGGTCGCTGCTTCATTGGTCAGGTATCCCCCTTGAGGGGGCAGGGGGTGGAATTTCACAGGTTTTCTTGGTCTGACTCCTTGATGCTAAAACTGACTACCTGATCCTACCAATCCACTACACTGCCATCGGACTCGAGATATGTTTCGGGATTACGCCATTCATGTCCCAATTTATCGGCCAAAGCTGCATCATCCAGTTCGATACCCAAACCAGATCCGAGAGGGAGGTCTACATGACCATCTTTTACGACGAAGGGTTGCTTGAGATATCCTTCACCCAGCGTAACCTGCTCCTGACAGAGGAAATTCGGGATGCTCGCTGCCAACTGTATACCCGCTGCCAGGGAGATCGGACCCAGTGGATTATGCGGAGCTACTGCCGCGTAGTACGCTTCGGCCATTCCGGCAATCAGGCGGCATTCGAAGATACCCCCGGCATGACAAACATCCGGTTGCAAAATTGAAGCCGCTCCTTTCTCCAGAATTTCCCGAAAACCCCATTTGGTAAATACCCGCTCTCCGGTTGCGATCGGGACATGGGTCTCCCGGGCCAGATTAGCCATGATATCGACATTCTGACAATTGACCGGCTCTTCGATAAAAAATGGACGGTAAGGCTCAAGGGCATGAATTAACAACTCGGCATTCGGTGCGCTGATCGCTCCATGAAAATCTATGCCTATATCTGCATCATCACCAACCGCTTCTCTCAAACCAACGAAATCTGCCGTGGCATCATCAATAAATTTAGGATTGGCAATGATCCCCGATTGACGGGAGTTTAATACTCCGGTTTTGAAAGCAGTATATCCTTCTTTTTTTGCTTCTAAAATCCTCTCCGGTGTGCGGGCGTGGGCATAAACACGTATACGCTGACGGGTGGGCCCTCCCAAAAGCTCATAGATTGGAATACCCAATGCCTGGCCTTTAATATCCCATAAAGCCTGCTCAATACCACTGAGTGCACTAGTCAGGATCGGTCCACCCCGGTAAAAGGTATGCCGGTAAATAGCCTGCCAGTGATGCATAATTTTCCGTGGATCCTGCCCCACCAGATAAGGGGCAATTTCCTGCACAGCTGCTGCACAGGTATCTGCCCTGCCCTCGGTAATCGGTTCTCCCAAACCAATAATTCCGGCATCTGTATGAATTTTAAGAAAGAGAAATCGGGGCTTTACTTTAAAGGTCTCCAGCCTCGTGATTTTAATGTCACCCTCTTTCGACTGAAAAGCCTGGTTTCGCTCCCGGGTACTCGCATTGACCACACTACTGCCCAATGCTGCCATCATGGAAGTGGCCATCACTTTTTTAAAAAACCTTCTTCTTGAACGTAAATCATTTCCGGATAGTAAAGACATAATACAATGGTTTAAGTTTATCCCGGTTTAAGATAGGAAAGAATTCAATATAGCTCCGGTTCTAAAAAAAACTGGCCAATATTTCTTAATCCAAAATGAAAAAGAGCGGGAAATGGGGATCGAACCCACGGCCCTCAGCTTGGGAAGCTGATGCTCTACCACTGAGCTACTCCCGCAATCAAATTTATCCGTAAAAGATAAAAAATTTCCAGGGTTTCTCAGACTATTCATAAATTTCAAATGTAGACGTATAGGACACAGTGGTTGTCAATGATGGCCTATCTGCTTCAGTATACAGCAGGAGACTTCGGCCATTAGCAACGCTGCATATTAGTCTTTTTCAGATCCTTAACAATCTCTCATTTACTAATGCTTATTTGATATATGAAAAAATCGACCCTGATCAAACTACATTTATACTGCGGTCTCTTCACATCCTTTTATCTGTTGGCATTTGGAGTAAGTTCGATTGTCTTGAATCACAAACTGAATGTGGAGAATAAAACCGTCAAAAAAACCTGGAGTGCTGATGTACACGTCGAACCCTCGCTTAACGATACACAACTTTCCGAAGATGTTAGAAATCAGCTGGGAATAATGGGCTGGCCACTACCCTGGGAATTCCGAAAAGACAGCAGTTCGTGTCAAATTACGATAACCCACCTGGCAAAAACCAGCCATCTGAATGTAGATCTTGCTTCGGGTCAGGTAGAAGTCTCAGAAATTCCAAAAGGTTTTATGGCTACTGTACACGGTCTGCATTTTTTTAACGGCCGGATTCCCAATTCCCCATTTTTCTTAAAAACCTGGATAGTTTATCAGTGGCTGGCTCTGTTCGTGCTTTTGATTTCGATGGTGCTGGGTATCTGGTTATGGTTAAAATTCAATCACAACACCTGGGAACTATACTTTTTTGGCAGCTTATTTATTTTCTCAATTCTTTTAATGATCCTGCTATGAAAATCAATTATCCGCTGGTCAAAAAAATCCATCTTTATGCCTGTCTATCGACGGTAGCTATACTCGCGATGTTTATTTTCACCAGTTATCTGATGATTCATCATGCCTGGTTTGATCATGCAACTGAGAAGCATACAGTCATGGTCAGACTGGAGGAAAACACTTCACCGCAATTTAACTGGGAGAAATGGACAACCCAAAACAATATCGAAGGGCGCTTCGTCCGCGAAAATACCACCAGTGATGGCCATCCGGTACGGGAATATGCAAGTGCTGCTGTCTCCACCAGAATAACTCTGATCCAAAACGAAAATCAGGCAGAAATTATCCGGACTGTTAAAAGCAATGCGGATGCAATCGTCGGCATACACCGGTTACGAGGCTACGGAGGACCGTTCATTTACAATGTCTATGCATTATTTCTGGACCTGGTTGGGATTAGTCTTATTGTCTTTACCGTGTCAGGAATAATCATGTGGTTTAAGCTTCTGAAGAATAACCGGATAGCCTGGATTATTTTTGTAAGCGGATTGATTTATTTCATGGCGACGATGGTGATCTTGATCTACTGGTAAGGGCACCTCTATTTAAATTTTCTAAGAAAATTGTTTTTTCCCTGAACGAGGTTGATGAGGTTCCCTGGAATTCCTGACAAACTTTGTGATTGCTATCTCCTTACTGGCAATACAATTTTTGAAGGATAATCTTTGGAGTGATGAATTTTATTATGCGCAATCATTCCTTCCTTTTCATCAAAATTATTACCTCCGGTATTTAAGTTGCGCTCAAACCGGGGAAAATTGCTGCTGGAAACTTCGATACGGATCCGGTGACCTTTTTCAAAATAATTACTGGTCGACATAGGAGTCAGTTCCAACCGGTAGATTTTATCCGGTTCCATAAAAACTTCTTTATCATAACCTTCCCGGTAACGCGCCCGCTGAATGGTTTCATCCAGGTTGTATGCCCGGCCGTCAGGATAAACATCGATTAATTTAATCGTAAAATCCGTGTCCTTCACATCTGAGGATACATGCAAGGTACTCTCGATAAAACCACTCACTTCGATCCCTGCCTCCAGTGGGTCTGAAGTGTAGACTAATATGTCTTCCCTTAATTCCATTTCCTGCTGGTCAAAGGCTCCACCTTCCACCGCATTGCCCGTACAACAAACATTACCTCCATGTGACATCACCGGATTCATCGGATCGTAGGAGAAGGTATCCGGCTTATCTATGTCACTAGATGTCAGTGTAAGCCGGCCATCGCCATTCAGGGTATTGGCCTGTCCATTCCCGGATAAATAGTAAGGAATCATTTCGACACCGTCCGGTGGCCAGCTATCCGTGCTTTGCCATTTATTCAGACCCATCGTATAATATTGTACCCGGGGCAGGTCTGCAAGAAAGCCCTGATCTTTGCCTTTCAGCCAATGATCAAACCAGCCATAGATCAGATGATCGTAATCCAGCCGGGCATCTCCAACGGATCGTTCACCCACCACGGTTTCTTCCGTTGCCTGGCTAAACCGGCAATGCAAGGTGGGTGCAATAACCAGATATTGATTATCCCGGACCTCCGCATCTGCCGCATGTTGCCGCACATGATTAAATAATGCCAGATTTGGACTTATTGACACATCATACCAGGAAGCGAACCAAAAAGATGGTACGCCAAAAGGCATACTGTCATGGTACAAACCACCCGAAAACCAGTCCGGATCATTGGGTTTACGAACGATCATTTTGTCAAAAATTTCCTTTTTACCCACGATATTTTTTAAAATATCCTGCATGGGCAAGTGTGATAAGGCCTGAGACATATCTACCGATGGATTCTCGGGAGCCAGGTCGTAATAGCGGGCTATGCGGATGAGATCTTCCTGGGCAGCCCCGGGTGGGATGCGGGGTTTGAAGCGATCATGCTCCACCCCATAAAGCCAGGCGGTAAATAACATTTGATGAACTCCTCCCCGGTACCAGTTCCCCTGCTCAAAATAGTCCTCTACCCGGCCCACCCCGGCACCATAGGCCATCGGTACCATCGCCGCATGAGCAGGATGGTCCAGTGCAGCGACCGCCATTTGCCATTCAGCGGTTGACGAACAACCATAAGTACCAATTTTTCCATTACACCAGGATTGATTCTTCAACCAGGAGAAGGCATCATAACCATCCGTCAGCGGCAAACCCAGGATATCCCATTCTCCCTCGGAAAAATAACGGCCACGCTCATTTTGCACCACGTAGGCATAACCCCTCTTCACAGCCTCCAAAGCCTGTCGCATGGTTCCTGTCTGTAATTTGCCGTCACCCCATGAATTAAAATTATAGGGAGTCCTCACAAAAATAACGGGAACTGGCTCATCAGTTTTTGGCCGGTATATATCCGTACACAACCGGATACCATCCTGCATGGGCATCATCACCTTTTGATCGATGACAGCCACCTGCTCCAGTTGTTGTACAATATCTTCCTGACCGGTAAGGGACCCGGCAAAACTGATTAGAGTGAGGATAATCAGGGAAGGAAAAATGAAAACTTTTTTCATCGGTCGATTTATTCAGAAATATACGGGTCTTTGAACAGACCCGTCTGATTTTGCCAATGATATGGCAAAGATGTTTCCCGATATCCGGAGTAAGGAAGGGTAATTATATATATTTGCCCGACAGGAAACCCAGGTTCTATCAAAATTATTGATGGGCGTTTTTGCTGATTAGGTCTGGTCTAAATCATTATAAAAATCCGTTACAAAAAATAAAATTTATGAAAAAAATAAAAGTTGTCCATCCTCAGCGTGAGGCCGGTTTTGTAACAGGTGCATATTCTGACGGTGTCATTTCCGGTGATCTGCTTTTTGTCAGTGGTCAGGCTTCGGTGGATTTTGCAACCTCAAAATTTGCACTGGGTAGTATAGAGGAAGAGACCCACCGGACATTAAATAATATAAAAAGCATCATCGAAGCCGCTGGCGCCACTATGGATGATGTTTTAAAATGTACGGTTCATCTGGCAGATATTAATGATTTTGCCCGTTACAACGTGATCTACGATCAGTATTTCTCCGGTGTAAAACCTGCCAGAACCACCGTGCAATCTGTCCTGGCAGAAGGTCTGAAAGTGGAAATTGATGCGATTGTGAGAATACCTAAAGATTAAGAAGTGGGAGAACCATACCAAATAGACAATCTTGCTGAAATTGATTCACCGGCTCTCGTGGTATATCCGGATATTATTGATGAAAATATCCGGCTGGCACTGAGCACGCTGAATACGGACGGGGAGACAATGTTGCGCCCGCATATAAAGACGGTCAAAACGCCGGAAGTTGTCCGCATGATGCTATCCCGGGGCATAGACCGTTTTAAGTGTAGCACCATCGCCGAAGCCGAAATGCTCGCGATAGCGGGAGCTCCCGATGTACTTCTGGCATATCAACCGACGGAGATCAAAGCCAACCGGCTGGCAAAGCTGATGTCTCAGTATCCGGACACCCGGTTTTCATGTCTGATAGATAATGAAGCCACGGCGAATTTGGTATCCGAAAAATTCATCGTCAACCCTCTTGATATTTACATCGATGTCAATGTTGGAATGAACCGGACCGGCATCGCTCCCGGCAAGGTTGAAGCATTATTTGAGCATATCAAATCTCTGAAAGGCATTCGAATTACTGGTCTCCATGGTTACGATGGTCATATTCGTAAGCCAGACCCCGTTCTGCGTGAATTGGAAGCAGACTTATCCTATAAGCTGATCAAAAATGTCCAGGATCAACTGAGGGAAAAGTATCAAATTGAACTTAGAATCATCATGGGGGGAACACCAACTTTTCCCATCCATAGCAAGAGGGAGGCTCTCGAATGCAGTCCCGGTACATTTGTTTTTTGGGATGCCGGTTATGACCAATCTTTCCCGGATATGGATTTTAAGTTTGCCGCGGTATTGATTACCCGGGTCATCTCAATTGTTGACGAACAGACCCTGTGTCTTGACCTTGGCAGCAAAGCTGTGGCTCCTGATCCGGCATTACCCAGAGTAGTTTTTCCAGACTTTCCGGAATCGCAGGTTTTGTCCCAGTCGGAAGAACATCTGGTGGTACGGGTTCCGGATACAAAATCATATAAACCGGGAGATGTTTGGATGGGGATCCCCATCCATATTTGTCCCACGGTCAATTTGTATGACCAACTACTGGTCATCAAAGATCAACGGTGGTCAGAAAACTGGACGGTAACGGCACGTAAGCGAGTCATCAACATCTAACCGGGGATATGGAAGACACTAAGATGAAGATTGGCATAGTCGGACTTGGACTGATGGGGAGCAGTATTGCAGCGGCCATGATCTTGTTGGGTCATCCGGTATATGGTGTTTCACCGGTACCATCCGATATTGACGATTCTGCTCCGGAGCGGATCCGTCGCCAGGTATCTCAGGCAATTGCCCGGGGACTGGTTGCCGATTCAAGTGAGGAAATCCTTGAGAGGTTGCATATTTCGAATACCTATGAATCCCTGGGTGATTGTGATCTGGTTATCGAAAGTGTCATTGAAAATCTGGACGTAAAACTGCAAGTATTACAGAACATAGAAAATGTGGTCAGAACAACCACCATCATTGGCTCGAACACTTCAGCGATACCGATTAATACCCTGCAACAGTGCCTCACAGTAAAAAACCGGTTTTTTGGAATGCACTGGTCGGAGCCTGCTTTTACCTCTAAATTCCTGGAAATCATATGTGGCAATGAGAGCGATATTGTCTTGGGTGAATATTTACAACAGATCGGTATTGGCTGGCAAAAAGAACCTACCCTGGTACGAAAGGATATCCGTGGCTTTATCACCAACCGGGTGATGTATGCCTTATTCCGGGAAGCTTTTAACCTGGTCGAAAACGGCTATGCTACTATGGAAGATATTGACCGGGCCTGCCGTAATGATGGTGGAGTCTGGATGGCATTCTGCGGACCTTTCCGCTATATGGATCTGACCGGTCTTCAGGCTTACTATCATGTAATGAAAGATCTCTTTCCAACCCTGGACGATCGAACCACATTACCCGATTTCGTTGAAACTCTGGCTAAGGAGGGTGCCAATGGTATCTCAAATGGAAAGGGATTTTACAACTACACACCGGAAGAATCGCAGGCCTGGCAGGAAGCTTTTGAATTATTTTCCTATGAAATGAGCCGGCTCAAGGATAAACATCCTCCACAGTCCCTTCGAAATATGCAATAGATCTTTTGTCATTGTGACCGTCCTGCTGGTTCTCCCCCCTGCCCCCCCAGGGGGGAAATCGTAGCATTAGACTTTGTTGTTGTCTATGAAATAGTGACTGGAAGAACTGTATTTGAACTCCCCTTTCAGAAATAGTTTCATTTACTAAAATCCAAGGGGAAGTTCCTCGCTTCCGGTGGTGATGTCCCCCTTGAGGGGGCAGGGGGTGGAAAAGTGGTTTAACTGTAGAATTGTTTAACTGTTTCTTCCGAAGAAATACGGTTCCTGAATTGTTTTTTTAGCACGCTGAAAAGTCCCCTTTTAGGGGATTTAGGGGTAATGCTGTGGTTGAATTGTTCAATTGTAATGGTTTAACTGTAAGGGCATTGGAAATTCCGAGTAACTCAGGGTTCATTCCCCGGAGGGGTTAGTCAATACCCAGTGCTGCATTTTCGAAGTATATGATACTAGTGATGAGCTTATTTTTCGTCAGATCAAAGAAGCGAAACCGAGCATAGTACTCACTACGTGAGGCTTTCGATGATGATGAGATGGCGGAAAAGAAGCCATCAATGGTGTTAGATATTTTGGAAATGCAGCACTAGATGGTCGGATGTCCCCCTTGAGGGGGCAGGGGGTGGAAAAGTGGTTTAACTGTAGAATTGTAGAATTGTTTAACTGTTTCTTCCGAAGAAATGCGGTTCCTGAATTGTTTTTTTAGCACGCTGAAAAGTCCCCTTTTAGGGGATTTAGGGGTACTGCTGTTCTTGGTCTGTGATCTTGTGGGTTTAACTTTTTAATTGATTGAACCAGAAACTGCGAGGTCTCTTGTAAAGTAAATCCTATAATCCTCCTATCCTAAAAATCCTAATTCTGACAAAAATGGATGATCGTCTGAATTAGGATGAATAAGATTTATAGATGATCGGATGATGCCTTAAAGCCTTGCCTGCCCGGCCAAATATGACGGGAACTTTTGGTACTGGCGCCTGCCCCGATCGATAGCATCGGGGGTTCAAGCCCAAAGTACAATAAAAATAAAAACCGTGATCCATGATCATTAACTTCGTTAAGAATTCTTGTTAAGTTACACAGACCATATATATACACCATCCTAATCAAGCTTACCTATGTTTACAATTGATGCGCACCTGGATCTGGCTACCAACGCCATATCCCTGAACCGTGATCTCACTTTACCTGCTGCAGAGATAAGGTTGATTGAGCAGGAACTCGATTTACAAGACAGACCCGACCGGGGTAAAGGCACGGTGACGCTGCCGGATTTACGCCGGGGCTCCTTAGGTTTGGTTATTGCAACCATTATTTCCCGGGTGTCGGTAAGAGGTGTCCCGGTACAATCCATTAGTCTCACGGGATGGAATTCACCGGCCCAGGCTTATGCTTTTGGTCAGAGTCAACTAGCCTGGTATCGGGTCATGGAAGACCTGGGAGAGATGGTTCAGATAAACACTCTGGAAGGTCTGGAAAAACACCTTGGATTATGGCAAAATACCGGAATCCCGGATGATCAAAAACCTATTGGCTATCTTCTAAGCCTCGAAGGTGCCGATTCCATAATCCACCTCGATTATCTGCATCGATATTATGCTGGGGGGTTGAGAGCTATCGGTCCGGCTCACTTTGGACCCGGTCGTTATGCAGCCGGTACCCATTCTGATCAGAGTGGACTTACTCCGGCCGGTAAAGATCTTCTGGTTGAAATGCAGGCACTGCAGATGATTCTTGATCTTACTCATCTTACAGACAAGGGTTTCTTTGAAGCCGTGGACCTTTTCGGAGGAACAGTCATTGCCAGCCATCAGAATTGCCGTGCGGTTATAACTGGTGAACGCCAGTTTTCCGATGATCAGTTAAAGGTGATCATCGAACGTGATGGCGTGATCGGTGGTGCCCTGGATGCCTGGATGTTGTATCCTGATTATCAGCGAGGGGACGACCCGAAACAGTTGGGTATTAATCTGGAAAAGTTGGTTCCGCATTTTGATCACATTTGTCAGATGGCCGGAAACAGTCATCATATTGGTTTTGGCAGCGATCTGGATGGTCTTTTTGGCACAGAACAGTCACCTTATGACCTCGATACCATAGCTGACATTCAGAAGTTTAAGGACATCTTGTCCGCCAGAGGTTATAGTGCGCAAGATCTGGAAAATATCTTCCACAATAACTGGTTAAGAGTATTCAGGAGATGCCTGGGTTGAACAACAGTATGACTAATGTCGACTATCCATAATTCAAGGCTACTTTTTTGCCAACTATGGAGAGATTTTCATTAATAAATTGTTCATCCCACAAATTGGAGATGACCGCGGTAATTTTTGGATTCTGCAAAGCCCATAAATAAGCTTTAAGCGGTGCTTTTAAGTCACCCGGTACAATGCGTTCAACTTTGTCAACTCGCCAGCTTGGAATCGGCTGGAGTGGTTTATGATGGGTTGCAACTGCCATGGCAACTTTCATAGCGATAATCCCGACACCGAGATCATGGGCTTTGCGGATGGCTCCCTCCATGTAGCCTCCATTAATAATATTGTAGGCGCACATGACCATATCATACTGACCGGTTTCGGCAGCTGCTTCCAGTACTCCGGCAGGATCATTGTGGGTAGACACACCTAAAAACCGCACCTTCCCTTCTTTTTTAAGCGCTTGAAAAGTTTCAAAGGTCTCAGGAATGCTGACTTCCTCCTTACTGTTACCTCCATGAGGACACATCAGAATGTCGAAATGATCTGTCTTTGTCCGTTTTAGACTACCCTCCACACTGGATTTTATCTTGGCCTGATGGGCCTTGCTTCCGTCAACCAGATGACCATAGTCTTTGACCATGGCGTTGGAGATAAAACATTTGTCCATGGAAGTTTCCTGATTGGGCCAGTACACCAGAAAATAGCCGGGTTTATCCACGTACCTTTCTGCCCGGATTTCGGCCGCCCGTGCCATAATGTGGTTCTGTTTTTCTGACGGCAGGCCTTTGAAAATATCCTGGTACATCTCATCCCGCACGCTCTGGAAACCACTGACTTTGGTCGTCATAAACACCTTCATCCGTTTGGAGGAACTATCAATCACTTTGCTGTATGCCGTTTCACAATCGCCCCCTCCATATGCTGGTGCCATATCCAGGTAGTTCACTCCCCTTTCAATAGCCATATCCACCTGTTTGAAATTGTCCGATCGAACCGGATCTCCTCCATTGACCACCTCAGATATCATCAGACCGGTTCTGCCCAGTTGACGGTAAGCCATGGCATCTACTTTATTACGCCACTCCAGGGCGACAGGGGCGGCTACTTTTTCAGTGATGGTATTTTCTGCGTTAACTTTGTTTAGGGGTAAGCCACTGAGACCGACAGTAGCCATGGAAGCCATGGTGAGAAAATTTCGCCTGTCTAATGAATTTTTATTCTTCTTCATGATCCCGGATTTTTGATAATAACGGATATAATTCTTCCTCCAACTTCAAAATACTAATATTATGTGTTACCTGCAAATTTCGTAAGGATTCGTATTCAATCTTATGTCTCTTCGCCCCGGAAGGAGTGATTACCTGCTTCACAAGGACATTGCCATAAGGGGTGCTCATCTCAAATTGTTTTCTTTCCAGAATGGTTCTATTGACCGGATAATACCGCAAACCAATGGAAGAACTGTGCTCAAGAATAAAGTCAGACACCCGATCCAGATCCACCGGTGAAACCAGCACCGACAATTTCGTACCGGGCCTTCCCTTTTTCATTTGGACCGAAGTAAAATAGAAGTCAATGCCTCCGTTTTCCACTAAATCGTTTTGAAAATCTGTGCCCATCAGTTCCACGGAGCTATCATCAATGTTGGTTTCGATGATCATCAGTGGTGATGATGAGGCGATTTTTTTTTTACGGTTTCGAGGGTGGAAACCCGCACGACATTCGGACCTATAAAATCTTTTTTACCCGGTCCGTAGGCTATTTTCTGACGGCGAATCTCCGTTAAAGAAAATTGGGGATTCAGATACTTCAGAATAGCGGCACCGGTGGGTGTGACCCGCTCTCCTTCTTCCTTGCCGGGATAGGTTGGCATATTGAGCAGAATGTCGGCAGTCGCGGGAGCAGGAACCGGTAACAATCCGTGCTGGGTTTTTACCATTCCGAAACCCGTACAAATTGGATCCGAGTAGGTTTTACCAATCTGAAGAAGATCAATCAAGACAGCACAACCAACGATATCCAGGATCGAATCCACTCCGCTGATTTCGTGAAAGTGGATCTTTTCCAAATCTATCTGATGGATCTTTGCTTCCGATTCACCGATAATCGTAAAAATATCTCTGGCAATCTGTTTTGCCGGATCGGTGATATCTCCCTTGTCAATAACCCCCAGTATGTCTTTCAGATGCCGGTGGGCTGCATGATGATGGTGGTGGTGGTGGTGATTGTGGTCATGATGATGATCTGCCTGACCTTCATTAAGATCAATAATCCGTACACTTTTGCAGACGATTCCATTCTTGTTCACGGTATCGATCACGACCTTTCCGTCAGGTAAATTCAACTTGGCGGGTAGATGAACAATCTCATCATAATAATCGGCCAGGCCGCAGAAAGCACTCAACAACATGTCTCCGGAGAGACCGGAAAAAGGCTCGATATATATATCAGTCATCATGATGAATTTACATTTTTGAGATACTCCTTAAGATGCGGTAAGCAGCCAGAGCTGCGCCATAGCCATTGTCAATATTGACCACCGTAATGCCGTTGGCACAGCTGGATAGCATCGTATGGAGAGCGGTTGTACCACCCGCAGCTACACCGTATCCTACACTGGTAGGCACAGCAATAATAGGCTGCGGTAATAATCCACCGACTACGGTAGGTAGAGCTCCTTCAAAGCCGGCTATAACGATGAGAACCTTAAACACCTGCAGATCCTCCAACCTGCTTAAAAGACG
>JBGTCB010000040.1:0-5692 GCA_041748995.1 Saprospiraceae bacterium
GGAAAGTTATCAGCAATGAATCGATCAGGGAAGTTGCCGGTCGCATGGTGATCAACTTTCCTCATGCTTCCGATGAAATGTTGGATAACACAAAATTAAATACCTATCTCGACGACTTAATTACCAGATTAAACTCAACAAGTAAAAAAGTTCAATTGGTAGGTCATACCGACAGTACAGCAAGCTCTCAAAGAAATATGGCTCTGGGTCTAAACCGGGCTAATGCTATAAAGAATCTAATGGTAAGAAAAGGTCTCTCTTCAGATCGGATCATAGTCGAATCCATGGGTGAAACGTCACCGATTGCCAGTAATGAAACTCCTGAAGGAAGGCGAGCAAACAGAAGAGTCGAACTGACAATCATTCCTTAACAGAATTCAAAAATCAACATTTCGATGTTCAGCTTACTTCAAATTCAAAATCCCATATTGAGCCCGGGTACAGGAAGCTTTATTTCACATACTCTTGAGATCTTTATCATCTGCATTGGCATGTTTCTTTTGGGATGGTTTCTTCATCATCTTATTTATGGTAGCCGGCACAAAACTAACCTTGCTGAACTCGAAGCCAATTTACGAAGTTCCAGAGTGAGGATCGGTGAACTCGAGGGTGATCTTGAAAGCTGCAATTCTGCAATTGTCAATGTCAAGGGAGAAAATGCCGCTTTAAGCAGTAAATTGTCCAAAATGGAGCGTGAACCATCAAGGACAAAGGCAGTTGAACTCCCAAAACCAGACCTGTCCAAAGCGGCCATTAGCGAGGAGGCCATTATATCCAGTCTCGCCGCCGATATCGTTGGTACCGCAGGAAGAGGTTTCGATGCTGACGGAGCTAAATCAGTCTTCGGACGGAAAATTAAAGAAGATGATCTCAAGATCATTGAAGGAATAGGACCGAAAACTGAAGAGCTTCTGAACAATACAAGTATTCATACCTGGAGGCAACTGGGAAATACATCTGTACCTCAATTGCAGAACATTCTTGATAGAGCGGGTGATCGTTTCCAGCTATTAAATCCCAGTACCTGGCCAAAACAGGCCCGGATGGCTGCAGATGGAGAATGGGTGAAATTACGCGAATACCAGAACTACCTGGTAGGAGGTGTTGAACCGGAAGGGCAGATTCCTCCTCAAAACCCCGATGCCCCAGGTGTTCAATACGTAATGGGTAAAAAAATTAAGCAGGATGATCTCACAATAATTGAAGGAATCGGTCCAAAAATCCAATCATTACTGCATGAAAATGAAATTAAAACCTGGGCCGCTCTTTCGGAGACTCCGATTTCCAGATTGCAGGAAATCTTACATGCTGCCGGAGAACGATATCGTATTCATGATCCCGGTAGTTGGCCAAAGCAAGCGGAAATGGCAAACGAGGGTAAGTGGGATCTCCTCAAAGAATACAAAGATTTTCTGGAAGGAGGTACAGAACCAGAATAGGTGTCTCTTACAGGTTAGTATGATCTAAAAACGGCAATTTATCCGGATAATCCGTCGTGTAATGCAGGCCTCGGCTTTCTTTTCTCAGATTAGCAGATTTGGTCACCAGATACCCGATTGTAATCAGATTTCGAAGTTCAAACAACTGGGGAGAGAGAATAGTGGTCTGGTACAAGTCTTCCGTTTCCTGATGCAATAAATGGAGCCTGGCTATAGCCCTTTTTAACCTGACATTGTTACGGACAATGCCCACATAACTACTCATAATCTCCTTGAGTTCTTTCCAACTTTGAGTGATTAAGACCATTTCTTTTGGCTCGGTTGTTCCCTCTGCATTCCAATCGGGAATACCATCTTTGAAAGGCACCTGGTCGATCATAGATGTAATTGCAATAGCAATTCGATGCCCGAAAACAAGTCCTTCCAGGAGACTGTTTGAAGCAAGCCGGTTAGCGCCATGTAAGCCAGTGCTGGTGCATTCTCCTGCAGCAAACAAATATTTAATGGAGGTTTGTCCTATCTTGTCTACTTTTATACCCCCACACATGTAGTGGCAGGCTGGCACGACCGGGATCATATTTTGCATGGGATCAATTCCAATGGATAAGCACTTATCATATATCGTTGGAAAGTGGGCAATAAATCCTTCCTTATTCAGATGAGTACAGTCGAGTAAAACGAAGTCATCACCCCGTATTTTCATTTCATTATCGATCGCTCTGGCAACAATATCTCTTGGAGCTAAACTCTTGCGTCGGTCATATTTATGCATGAACTCCATATTGTCTTTAGTCTTGAGTATCCCGCCAAATCCCCGCACCGCTTCCGATATTAGAAAATCCGGATTCTCTATTGCCGGGTTATAGAGCGCTGTGGGATGAAACTGAACGAATTCCATGTTTTCCAGCCGACCCATAGCCCGGTAAACCATGGCTATACCGTCTCCTGTAGCAATAGTAGGATTAGTAGTATTCCGATATACCTGACCCGCTCCACCGGTAGCAACAACGGTGACCCTTGACAGAATTTTATCTACCTCATTTTTTGATTTATCCTGAATATAGGCTCCATAACAGGTGATATCCGGAGTCACTCTGGTTACACCATATCCTAAATGGTGCTGAGTAATGAGGTCAAGCGCATATATTTCTTCATAGAGAAGCGCATTCGGAAATGACTTGACCTTCTCAAGCAAAGCCCGCTGTATTTCCCAACCGGTAAGGTCCTTGAAGTGAAGAATTCGGTTTTCGGAGTGTCCTCCCTCCCGGCCAAGATCATACACTCCATTGTGTTTATCAAATTTTGTGCCCCAGTCAATCAGTTCTTTCACTCTTTCCGGACCTTCTTCAACGACAATCTCAACAATCTCCGGATCACAGAGACCGTCTCCGGCATCCAGTGTGTCTGTGATATGCTTTTGAGAGCTATCAACTTGATGATCCCACACTACGGCCACACCTCCCTGTGCATATCTCGTATTGGTTTCACCTAATTTTGACTTGGTAATGATTGTGATGATCAGATCCGGTCTGTTTTCTGCCATCTTAATGGCAAAGGTTAAGCCCGCTACTCCGGCACCAATTACCAAAATATCTGTCCTCTGCACTATTTTTATCTTTATTGAGGTCAAATTTAGAAAGCTTTTACAGAACATACCTTCAAAGTATAGTGGTAGAGCCGTCTATTTTAGCTTCGTTGTACAGTTATAATGCTATGCGAATCTTAGTCAATGCCCGATTCCTTCTTCCCGGCAAATTGGAGGGGATCGGATTGTACACCTACGAAATTATCCGGCATCTGGCCAATGCCCATCCGGGATATAAATTTATTTTATGTGTAGATTCAACATCTTCCAAGGTATATGATTTTGGGAGTAACGTATCTTATCAGGTACTTCGGCCACCAGCCCGGCATCCTTTCCTATTTATCTGGTGGTTTGAGATAGGAATACCATGGGCATATCAGAAACATCGAGCCAATCTTTTTTTCTCACCAGATGGCTTCTGCTCCTTAAGCAGTCGAGTAAATAAAACGCTTCTCGTAGTTCATGATCTGGCTTATCTGTACTATCCCTATCAGGTTGATCGGGTCACTCTTTGGTATTATCGAAAGTTTACACCGGGATTTCTAAACAAAGCCGATTATATTATTTCCGTGTCTGAAGCCACGAAAGGTGACTTAATTCAGCATTTTCCTGAAGTATCAGATAAGGTGAGAGTTGTGTACAACGGAATCCGGACTACCAGTCAATCTGATCCCAAAGCGATTGAGGTATGGAAAAAGGACACCATGGAAAATCCATATTTTATAGTCCTGGGCTCCATTCATCCCCGGAAGAATATCATGGGGATATTGCAGGCTTTTGAAATCTTTAAGAAATCCGATAAGAAAAATACTTGCTTACTAATAGTAGGAAGGTTAGCCTGGAAGACAAAGGAAATACAAAAAGCCTTCCGGTTACATCCTTTCAGGAGTTCGATCATTTTGACCGGTTATCTACCGGATGCAGAGATGTTTCGATCACTGGAAAATAGTGTGGCTCTCCTTTATATTTCTTTCTTTGAGGGATTTGGTTTACCAATCGTTGAAGCAATGTCACGAGGCATTCCTGTTATTACCTCTGATCGATCTTCAATGCCGGAGATTGCTGGTGAAGCAGCTCTGCTGGTAAATCCAGACAGCCCGAATGATATTGCAGATTCGATGATACAAATATCCAACGATCCGATCCTCCGAAGTACTCTGATTGAGGCCGGGCTTAAACGATCCATGCAGTTTAGCTGGAATAAGGCGGCGGATTCCGTTGGTGAGATAATCAGTTCTTTGGTTCGGTAGCTGTCCTATTTTCATGACGCCGGTAAACGACATAACAGCCAATAATGCCCACAAAAAATATCAGGAATGAGATGATTTCTGCTTGAGATGGATTCATCCCCAGCAATGGGATCTCATCATTGACACGAATTTTTTCTATCCAAAAACGTTCAAAGCCATTTAAAATCAGATATATGAAAAAGATCATACCGGGTATTATAATCCGCTTTCGAAGGGCCCATAAAATTCCAAAAATGATCAAACTTGCAACCACCTCATAAAACGGGGTGGGAAATACAGGTTCTGCTAATCGGCGGCAATAAATTCCCTCGCAACCCTCTATTGGAATTCCCTGATTAAGTACATTATGAGGAAAATCATATGCCCACATCCAATCCGGTAAAAACCACCATGCCGGAAGTGGCATATTATTGACAATACCCCAATCTCCATCTCCCGATAATTGGCAGCCAATTCGACCTACTGCATAACCCATGATCATTGCTGGTGCAGCGGCATCCATGACATGTATTGGTTTCATTCCCTTTTTTTTCACATACCAGTAGATATAAAAAAAAGCTACAATCAGGCCTCCATAAATTGCCAGGCCACTCCCGGAAAAAAATTGAGTAACCGGATTCTCCATAAATGCCTTTATGTTATCCACACTTTCGAATATCGCAAACAATTTGGCTCCTAAAATTCCTGAAATAGCCGCTCTGATTGTAATGTCTGTCTTGCGCTGATCAGGATATACGTCAATTTCTTTGGTCACCGGTTTTGGCAAACGTTCCTGGTGCTTTCCATACCACTGCAAGAACCCAAACAGGGCTCCGCCCACGATCCCACCAAGCCAATCACCCTGTACCGAAGCAATAAAAGGCATGACATCCGAACCAATCTCCTTTTGATGGCTAATGAGATAGACCACCTTAAACCCTATTAAAAAACCTACCAGGGCATTGATAAGAATTTCAGTATTAGATGCAGGATATCCCAGTCTTACCGTCTCTTTACTGGGTTTCAACCATCCCAGATTTTGCATGCGAACCAGTTCCTTACCAAAGACATACCGGCTGGCAAGAAAAGCAAGGGCCAGTACAAATCCAAAGGTCTTGATCAGGGAAAACCCATTATCTACAGGTGTTCCTATTAGATCATGTAATAAATAACTCAGATCAGGGTACATCCTGCATATTTTAGATTGTCAAAAATAGGATTATAATGGTTTAAGTGTACCACATCAATATGGGGTTGAGGATACGCTATAAAACTTCCAATTTTACATCTGGAACTGAAAACGAGTTAGAATTTCAGAATTAGTAATTTCTGACTCCTCATAATCAAATTTTGTTGTAAGGGTGAATGGGCGCCAGATCGCAAGAAACTGGCGCTTATTTTTTTACCTTATATGACTTCCTTGACCTGGTAATTTTCTT
>JBGTCB010000041.1:0-10639 GCA_041748995.1 Saprospiraceae bacterium
AGGGGGTAAATCGTCCTGTACTTTTTCAGGCAATACATGACCTCCTTTTCTTACCGTGAGGTCGATACCGTCAAAGCCCAGGTTTGCTGCGGCATCGGCCATCCCTTTGTAATCGAGAAATTGCAGGTGCTTGGAAAAAATATGGAACTTAAGATCTTTTGGGACGGTAACTTTCCTTTGTGGTAAGATGGCCTGGTTTGACAAGAGCACCCCCCCGGCAAGGGCAGTACCTGTAGTCATAAACTTTCTTCTTGATACCATAATCAGTGAGAATAATTCCTTTAAAATAGCACTATTGAGACCTCCTTGAGGTCAGTGTTGTAAAAATAGGCAAATTATAATTTAGCTCACTATGGTCCTTCGGTGGTGCACAGAGAAAAAGCTATCGTTGAATTCCTCATTTCTTAAAGACGTGAAAATCCATTTAAGGTGAAAGAAACATGAATCTCTGGTGATTCATATTCCTAAAATCCAAGCAACAATTGTCATTTGATGATTTAAATAAAGGGTACCCCTAAAATCAATACCGGGTATCCACCACTTTCCAATTAGGGTCGAGTTTCTGCATTTCCACCTCATCATCCCTTTTGGTTAATCCGCAGTCCAGGTAATTCTGATGTAGTTTGGCAAGTTGATTCCTGTCTATCTCGACACCAAGTCCGGGTCCTTTGGGTACCGCTACACAACCATCTTCTACTTTCAACTTCCCTCCGACGATGACATCTTCGTTTTGCCAGGGATAGTGGGTATCAAATTCATGATCGAATTCGGGCAACGCTGCACCAAGATGGACCATAGCAGCCATAGATATACCCAGGTGGCTGTTGCTGTGCATCGAAAATCCCCGGCCAAAAGTGCGGCAGATCTTATTGAGTTCCATGGTTGACCGCAGTCCACCCCAAAAATGATGGTCGGACAGAATAATATCTTCCGAATGAACCCTCAGACTGCCTGGCAAATCTTTAAAGGAAGTAGTGCACATATTGGTAGCCAAAGGTATGTCAACCTCCTTCCTCAGAAGGGCCATATTGTCCTGCCCGCGAACCGGATCTTCGAGGTATTCGAGTTTTCCCTTAAAGACTTTCGCCCATTTAATTCCGGTTTCTAAAGACCAGATAGCGTTAGGATCATAGCGAAGAGGTACCTCCGGTCCAAATTCCTTATAAATTGCGAGGGTATCTTCGACTTCTTTGTCAGGAGGGAAAAAGCCACCTTTCAATTTAATGGAATGGTACCCAAAAGCTTTACACATTCCTATAGCCTGATCTATAAGGCCCTGGGTGGTAGTGGCTTCAGCCTGACGAACTGCATTCCATCCGGTTGCATCCGGATCCGTATCGTAGCCCCATTTTCCTCCGGCCCCTTTGAATTTATAAAACAGGTACGCAGCAAAAGGTACCGATTCGCGCATGGTGCCTCCAAGCAGGTCTGCTACGCGGCAATTCAGTTCCTTTCCCATAATATCCAGACAAGCTACTTCCAAAGCACTGAATATATGCACTACAATGCGTTGATCCCATGGGGCTCCACCCCGGTTTTCCCGGGTCTCTTCTTCTGGTATTGACCTGCCCACCTGCCGCAATATATGATTGGGTTGAAAAACATCGAGACCGATCAGATCCTTTTTAATTCGGAGAATAGCATCTTCGGTTTCCCGGTTTC
The DNA here is from genome assembly GCA_041748995.1 of Saprospiraceae bacterium. Classification (GTDB taxonomy): domain Bacteria; phylum Bacteroidota; class Bacteroidia; order Chitinophagales; family Saprospiraceae; genus JABDMH01. Next base: position 1,663 of record JBGTCB010000041.1, read on the forward strand.
CGGGAATTTCACTGATCCCGGTTACTCCCCCTTCGGTTACGACTTCCAAAATGATCCGTAATGCATAGGGTGCATGTACCCCGACACAATTTAATAATGGTGGATCGGGAACGGCAATCGGTGTTACAATAATGTCTTTAATACAGTGAGAGTTTGATCTCATTCAAGTGGTTTGATTTTGTTTCAATGGATTTCTTTTTGGCTGAAAGGCAAAAATGGGAAAAATCAGCTGTTTTTAACTAAGCCGGAGCGACCTGGTTTTCCAGATTCCAATAGATTCTTGTGTTTTCCACCTACAAATCACTTTGTATCGACCTATAACTCCTATACCAGCGGCATCACTTTGGCCAAAACCATGACTGCTACCAATCCGGACATACCCATCACGAGAAGTAAAAAAGAAAAAAATCGGATGCTTTCCTTTTCTGTCATGCCACTCATTTTGGTCACAATCCAAAAGCCACTGTCGTTCATCCAGGCGAAAACTTTACTCCCACAGCCAATAGCGAGCGCGAGGTAAACAGGATGGAAACCCAGGGTGCTGCTATCAGACAAGCTGCCTAAAATACCGATCGCCGTAATCATAGCCACAGTGGCTGATCCTTGTGCGGTACGCATAACCGCTGTAGCAAAAAAAGCCAATGGGAGTACAGCCAATTGATAATCACCGGCCATATTTTTTACCGTTTCACCAATACCGGATTGTTGCAGTAAAGCGCCAAGGGCACCTCCCGCCGCGGTGATCAGTATGATGACTCCGGCACTGGATAATGCTGCCTGAATATTTTTCTGAAATTCCTTTTTATCCGCTGTATAACGATATAACATCCATAAAGAAATCATAGCGGAAATGACTAAAGCCAGGGTACTGTCTCCCAGTGTAGCGGCAACCTTGTAAAATGCTCCTGAGCTAGATCCACTGGTGGCCTTGAGTATGGTATTTCCGGCAATGAGAAATATCGGCAATAAAACGGGAAGTAGCGAAAATGCCATCGATGGCAATTGATCCAATGGTTTTTCAGTCATGGTTTCGAGCTCTTTAATGGGTACTTCCGGAGTATCCCTCAAGGGCAATGTCCACTTTTTGGAAGCATACAAAGCGTAGACATATCCCGCCAAAATGGTGATCACTCCTACTACAATACCCATGATCATCATGATGCCTAAATCGACACCCAGCTCCTCGGCAACAAAGAGAGGACCCGGAGTAGGAGGAACGAGTGAATGTGCCATCACTCCACCTGCTATCACACACATTAAATACAAAGAGTATTTGCTGACGTTTCTTACTCCAAATGATTTAACTATGGGTATCATTAAATAAAATACCGTATCAAAAAAGACTGGAATCGCCAGGATAAAACTTCCGGATAAAAATGCAGCGGGTGCTCTGTCTTTGCCAAATAAACCTAAGGCTCCCCGGACTATTCGTTCCGCACCACCACTCTTAAGCAGCGATGTACCGATAATAGAAGCCATAGCAATTAAAATCCCTATACTGGCACAGGTGTTGCCGAAAGCCGTGACCAATCTTTTACTCAGTAATTGTTTGGAAAATGTCACTGCCTGATCCTCAGCCATGCCCTGAAATATGGCATAATTATATAAAATGGCCGGAGTGGTTACAGCCCCAACTACGATAGCCGCTATTAATAATGAAATGAATGCATGTAGCCGCAACACCACAATGCAAAAAAGCACCACAGCCAGGCCCAACAATAAAATGAGAATAGGATTCATGCGGATTGATTTTCACTGATCCATTTAATACTATGGTCACCGGTTACAGCAACCGTACGCTTTGGAGATTTTTGATCAAAAAATGACCAGGGACCAGGAATAAATGGATATTTATCCCATATCGACTCATCTATTGAAATGCCTAAGCCAGGACGATCAGAAATTTCCAGATAGCCGTTATGAATATTTAGTGGTTCCTTTAATAATTCATCCGATAGGGTAAACGGATACATGCCGGCTCTGCCTTCTGCCGAATGACAGGGAAATTCCAGCCACTCCACGACTTCTTCCGGCCAGCAAATACCCAAATGTGCAGAAGCCAGCACTTCCAGATTCGTACCCCAACAGTGGAATGCAAATCGCAATCCGGCTTGTTGGGTTGCTGCAAAAATCCGGGCACCCATATCGAATCCTCCCTGACAACATACATCAGCCTGTACATAATCAACTGCGCGACGGTCAATTAAATCCATAAAACCTTCAAGGTTTTGCTCATGTTCTCCTGAAGCAATAGGTAATATACTCAGCTCGGTCAATTGTTGATATGCATCATGATCATCTGGTGGTAGAGGCTCTTCCAACCAGACTGGATTATAGTCAGCCATTGCCCGGGCAAGATCGATGACCGTATCCGATGTATAGTCGAGGTCTCCCATACGCCACCAGGTGTGTGCATCAACCATTAAACCGAAATCTGGAGAAGTATATTCTCTCATTAATTTGAGGGTTCGAAGATCTTCTTCGGGACCCAGAGCCGGTCGCATTTTATAAGCAGGAAAACCCATATCCATGATGGCTGCAGCTTCTTCGGCATATTTCTCTGCGGGCATATACATGCCTGCACTTCCATACAATTTTATCCCATTTCGTTTTCTTCCACCCAATATTTCTGAAACCGGACAACCCTCATATTGACCGGTAATATCCATAAGGGCAATTTCCACTGCATGGTAAATTTTTTTCAATTCATTATCCGCATTGAAATCCAGGGACCTCCATTGCAGAGGGTCTTTATCAAGTAAAAATTCCCTGATCCGAGTATTAATGGACCGGCGTGCCCGTTCGTGTGCAGGTCCGGGCGCGTAACCGATAAGTCCTTTATCGGTCTTAATCCGGATAACCATGGCATCCCGTTTCAGGATGCGACGCACTCCACCCCAGAAAGGCAGCTGAATGGTTTCCGGCATAGGGAAAGATAGCAGGATTGCTTCAACATCGGTGATCTTCATGGAAATAGCAGGTTAATGCCTTTAAGGTATGAGTTATTCTGAAAAACCTCCTTATTAATTATGACATTTTGATTTCACTCAGAAAAAGGTAATCACCTGTAATTTCCTGAATGGTACTCGGTATTCTGATGTTTTAATAAAGGGTAACCTAAGTGTATTGTCCCATAAATATCTATACACCATAAGCAGGTCTTTTTCGCCATCTTATCATCATCAAAAGCCTCACGTAGCTATGGCTATGCTCGGTTTTGCTTCTTCAATATGCCCAAAAATACCAAGCTTCTTCTGTAAACATACTAATGGGACACTACACTAAGCGATACTTCGATAGAAATAGAAGACTCGCCCTGGTACGCTGATCTGACGAGAAGCGTGGCGAGTACTGTTGTGTAAAGATATATAGCTTGTACAATATTTGCACGATTTGGGTTCAATACAAAGAAGAATAATTTCTAATTAAATTACATTACTCCTCCTTTTAGACTACTCAGGAAAGCAATCAGATCCCGGATTTCCTTCTTGGATAAAATATCACCCATCGCTGGCATGCTGGATAGGGCATTGATCCGTTCCTTTAAATCAGTTTTCAACACAATGACATCCTGTTCCTGACTATCTTTTATGACCAGCTGATCACCATCTTCCGACTGAAGGATTCCACTCACCACCTGCTCGTTATTTAAAATTACAGTAACCACTCCATATCCGGGTGTCAGATGTGCACTGGGTTCGATAAGGGATTCAAGAATAAAGAACCTGTCCCGCCGGGACCCAATGTCATCAAGAGGTGGTCCGGCTACTCCTCCGAATCCTCTCACAGCATGACATTTCAGGCATTGAGCCGCTGTATTACTCGCCATAACCCTTCGACCTGCCCGGGCATTACCTCCTTCCAGACATTCCAGATAATTGGCTACCTCACCCATCTCTGCGTGTTTAGCCCGAAACGCTTTGATTTTTTCCTCCAGTACCCTATTCCCATTAGCGGAAGCCACTTCTAAAAGATCCAATTGCAGCGGACCATCGACCTCGCCCTGTATCAATCTGTCCAACATCAATGATAGCTGGTCTACCACACTTTCCGGAGGTAAACTTCCCAGCGCTGCTATGGCGGCCTGTTGTTCTTCGCTACTCCCCTGTACCAGAATATTTTCCAGACTCCGGGAGATTTCCCCCGGGTCAATCCGGACGTTTTCCAGTTGGTTGAGAGCAGCAATCCTTACTGATTCTGCTTCCTTATTCAGCACTTTCTGTATAGCCAACTTTGCTTTTTCCTCATCAAGTTCTACCAGAGCATTTAATGCTTCTGCCCGAACGGAAGCACTTTTATCCTGAGTTAGTACCAATTCTACTTGCCCGGTGCTTTCCTGTACTCCCAGTTTGGATAAGGTTCTTAGTGTCTGCACCCTGATCTCTTCAATAGGGTCTTTTAATAATTCAGGAATCGAAGGAGCAGCTTTTATCCGCACCTCAGCAGGGTCCCGTTCTATTACCCCACGATATCGTCCATCTACCCGGTCTACTACGGATGGCCTGATCCAGGTACTTAGAGCCATCAATGCTTCCATACGCATCGCCGTATCGTTCTCGGAATCCAGGGAAAATTTAATAAGTTCCTGCATCGATTGAGTGGTACCCACCCGGAGGTTGGCATTGATCATCCGGCGGATTAATGCCTCATTGGAAAATTCCGATCTGTTCAGCATTCCTCCCAATTGAGGTAAGGCCGCTTCCACCGAAAGATCATCATTGATTGCCCTTGCTGCCTCCGTTACAATAAATTCATCTTCATCCTCCAGAAACCGGGCGAGAGATGGATGACGCACATGCCTCAATGTCACTACGGCCGCAATGCGCAAAGCCCGTTCGCTGCGGTCACTCAGAGCGATCACCGGTTCCATTTTACCGATCCGGGCTAAAGCCAGAGTGCCGGCATGCCGTAGGTAGACATCCTTGTCATCATTCGTTTTAAGCATTTCAATCAATCCGGATACTGCAGGCTCATAAGCTATACGGCCCAATGCCTCAGCCGCAAAAAAACGAACCCTTGCCTGCGTGTCCTGCAATAATGGAATGAGGTGATCACCGGCCTTTTCCCAACGCACATCCCCTGTCATTTTACATACCTGGGCTCTGATCTCCGGATCTTCATCGTTCAGGTAGGAAAGCAGTACCGAGCCATCTGCAATCCCACTCCGGATCAACTGGGTTAAACCCCACAATCCATGCAGTCTGGGGAGTTGACTATCCTTCTGATTAAGGGCGGATTGCAAACCGGATACGGACCCCTTTTCCACCAGGACAAACTGAGCCTTTTGCCTGACCCGCATATCCGCATGATTCAGAAACCCTAATAATGTTTGTTCATCTTTTGCTTTGAAGTCTGCAGATAACAGCTCCCTGGTCTCCTGCCTTTCTTTCTCCAAGGTAGAATTCCTGACATCCAGTTTCCAGATCCTGCCATAACCTTTGCGTTCCCAGCCATCAATCCAATCAGTAAAATAGAGTGCACCATCAGCTCCTATATCCATTCCGGTTGCCAATACTCCGGAAAGTATTTTTTTTCCTCCGGCAAACTGAAATCCGGCACCTTCCGGAGTCAACTTAAAGGTATGGATGCCGGACACCGCCGGGTTACCATTAAATTCAACCACAAAAAAGTGGTTGAGCCATTCCTCGCCCAAGCCCGTACCCGGATTAAAGGACATCCCGGTAGGTCCATTGATATAACTGCGAATGCAGGGAACGATATGGGCTGTCTGACCTTCAAACCGAGGCTTATACATTCCCTCATCCATCCACACTTTGTAATCATTATTATCCGGATCGCTGTATTTACCAAATTGCCAGTTGATGCGCCACCCGGCATCAGAACCATTCACGATATAAACCAACCGCTCACTCTCTCCGGGATGATCCCCATCATTGTCAACCGAGATGATATTACCATATTGATCAAAGACAAATTCATGGGTATTGCGAAGGCCATGGGCGAATACTTCAAAATCCGAGCCATCCGGATTGCAGCGCACAATGACACCTTCATTAGGATAAGACCATTCCTGACCCGATTTATCAACTCCGTGAAATCCGATATCACCGATTCCCCAGTAAATACGTCCATCCGGCCCCATGATCAAGCCGCTAAGATTATGCCCGCCAAAACCGATATGTACCTGAAAACCATGGCTGATCGATTCTTTTTCATCCATGATGCCATCTCCGTTTTTATCGGTCAGGCGCCACAGATCCGGGGCAACTCCCAAAAATAGATTGCTGTCTGTGAATAACACAGCTCCGGCAACATCGGTTACTTCTTCCCGGAAACCGGTTGCTACCATCTGCGAATAGTCAGCCAAACCATCACCGTCCTTATCTTCGATGCGATACACCTCTTCAGATTCGACTGTCAGATCTTTCCAGTCCTGTACTCCATCTCCATTTAAGTCGTCCGGTTTGCCAATAGCTGCAGAATACTCCGGTGTCAGCGTTTTCCTGAGAAAATCACGCCGGTCTTCCACACTAAGAAAAGCGAGGGATGCCAATTCCCAATCTTTATGATTGCGGATGTCGAACTCGGAGGATTTCCGGCGGTTTGTTTGAGTAACAAATGCCCTTCCGTAGTTGTCCATGTCTAAGGCTACCGGGTCTGCCAGCAGGGAATCCGAAGCCCAAAGCGATAAGATCAACCCGGAGTCAACCTGGGCAGAAACGCTCGTACGGATTTCACCCGCCCTCTGACTGGCTGTTTCTGCTGAAATCGTGACCGGTAATGGTATTTCGGTTGAAGCAATTTTTTGCTTACCACAACTACTGAATAACAGAAGTACCAGGGCCCCTGGCAAAAGTGCAAAAGATTTCGCTCTTCCGCTCATGTGCTTCCGTTGCATCTGTTTAAATGAGAAAATTGGCTGATTTTCAAAATGGCTCTGATTAATTATTCACCTGGCGTAGAACTATCTGTTAGAAGAACGATCCATTCGTTGCTGAAATGTCTATTTTTCTCCTAAAACTCTATATTGGCCCTAAATTAATTATTTAACGAAGTTTTGCACATGGAAAAGCGATTTAGTTACGAGGAGCTATTTGACATAACCGTTAAAATTCTACTCAAAACCGGACTAGATAAAAACAGATCGGAAATCATGGCCCGGACTCTAATTACCTCCGATCTCATGGGCCATACCACCCATGGCCTCCAACTATTGGAACCTTATCTGAAGCAACTGGAAGAAGATCAGATGACCAAAACCGGAGAGCCCGCGGTTATTCAGGACCATGGTGCTGCCGTCACCTGGGACGGCAGGCATCTGCCGGGACCGTATCTGGTGGAGAAAGGCATTGACGTTGGGCTGGAAAGAATCGCTGAACACCCCGTTTTCACTCTTGCGATTCAAAACAGTCATCATATCGCCTGTCTGGCTGCATATCTTGAGCGAGTGACTGAACTGGGCAAAATTATCATCCTTGGCAGTAGTGATCCCGGCAATCAAACGGTGGCCCCCTATGGAGGTACTACCGGTGTCTATAGTCCCGACCCTCTCTCCTATGGTATTCCCACCCAGGGTGATCCGATATTATTTGACAGCAGTGCTTCGACCCTGGCCAATGGTCAGATTATGCAGCGTCATGCTCACGGTGAAATGCTTGATGGTGCATGGCTCATGCGATCAGATGGTAGTTTGAGTGATGATCCGGCCATGTTTTTTGAAGATCCGCCGGCTACAATCTTACCGGTTGGCGGGTTAACCCTTGGATTTAAGGGTTTCGGCTATGGTATACTAATGGAGGCGCTAACCGGTGGATTGGCTGGTTTTGGCCGACGTAAACCGGCCGAGCGCTGGAGTGCTTCGGTATTTTTACAAATCATCGATCCTGCAAAGTTCGGTGGACAGGATGCTTTTGTTGCCGAAATGCAGCATCTGGCCGATGCCTGCCGAAGTAGTCAGGTGCATCCAAATTTTGACGGTATCCGGCTGCCGGGAGAGAGAGCATTAGCCTTGAAAAGAAAACAATTAAAAGACGGCATTCTCTTACATCCGGTTGTCTTGAAAGGCTTGCAAAAATGTGCTGAGAAATACCAGGTGGATTTTTGATTCAATTTTTACTTGGTTTTTTCAATCATCATAGGCGCTTCGTGAAACTACTGTCTTCCATCAGGCGTATCCAGGCAATCCGTTGCCAAAACACCTTCCTTTTCTCCTACTATTTCACATGCCTTGCCTTTATACCTCGTGTGCTATTCCTTTCTGAAAAGCGCTGAGCAAAGCAAAAGCATACTCAATGTCTGTATCTAATTTTCTAGCCCATTCTGCTGCAATAGCTGATTTTGTAGCATCCTGTAAATTTGTATCTAAAACCTTCAAAACTCTTTCCGTAATGGTTTTGGATTTTTCCAGATACAATCTGGATTTTCTTCCGAGTACTTCTGCAGCAATAATTTTTTGGTCAAATGGGTCTTTTTCGAAAGTATCGTAGTGGTGTTCCACTATTTCATTCCATTCCAGGTCGAAATAATGTTGAATTATTTTTAAAATATCCGTAAGATCATTTTCTCGTTCTTCCGGACGGTCGCTCCATGCAATCAGTTTTAAAATCACCATACCCGGAAGGGGAGGTATGTTGGCAATTTTCTCCTCTATGTGTACCGTGACTGCTTCTTCCATGACTTCCCGGAAACCAAGTACATGTAAATCTGCGTTCCGCTCTTGGAAGTTAATGGTGGAATTCGCTTCTATTTCTCCAAATGGAAGTATATCGATAACTATTTTAAACTGAGCGGAGTAAAAAGTCCAGGGTGCGGATACTTTGTGAAATCCACGGGCATCCAATGCGGTTTTGATGTTCTCATATTCATTCATACTGGAAATCATCACAGCAAAATCAATATCCTTGGTACCGCGGCTGGGCTTTATTCCTTGTTTTAGTAATTCAAGGGCAATGGCACTCACACCTATCAGGTAATACGGAATATTCAGCTCCTGCATCACCTCATCTATACAATCAAA
>JBGTCB010000042.1:0-12039 GCA_041748995.1 Saprospiraceae bacterium
GGATGTTAGTTGTGGAGCGTAAAGGGGGCGTGAAACTGTTTCATACAGACACCAGGTATATGAAATTGATAACCACCATCCCGGTTAACACCAAATACACCAATGCCGAAGGAGAAATCCGGGAAGCCGAGGAAGGTCTCATGGGAATAGTTGCTGACCCTGCCTTCGAAAAAAACCACTGGATTTATATGTTTTATGCCGATCCCGACACTCCCAAACACGTTTTGGCCCGCTGGGAAATGATTGGTGACTCGCTGGTCGGTGAATCGAAGAAAACTGTGCTGGAATTCCCTACCCAAAGGGAACTATGCTGCCACACCGGTGGTGGAATGGTCTTCGATCTTGATGGAAATCTGTACCTGACCACCGGCAACAATACTGCCAATCCGCCTCAGGGTACTTCCAACCTGGATGAAAGACCCGGCATGAAAAATCACGACGATCAGCGTACCTCAGGGAATACAAACGATCTTCGGGGGAAAATCCTCCGTATTCACCCGGAAACCGATGGTAGTTATTCTATACCTGAAGGCAATCTTTACTCCGTCGGGACCGATAAAACCCGTCCGGAAATTTACACCATGGGACACCGCAACCCCTGGCGAATATCGATCGACAATAAAACCGGCTACATCTACTGGGGAGAAGTCGGACCGGATGCTTCCAGAGACTCAAGTATCGGACCACGTGGCTACGACGAATTTAATCAGGCAAGGGAAGCGGGTTTCTATGGTTGGCCCTATTTTGTTGGGGATAATATACCTTATGCAGACTACAGTTATGCCACAGAAACGGTAGGCCCTCTCTTTGATACCACCAGGGTAGTCAACGACTCTCCAAACAATACCGGACTTCAGGAATTGCCCGATCCTCAAAAGGCTTTTATCTGGTATCCTTATTCCAATTCGGATGAATTTCCCGAGGTCGGCAGTGCTGGTCGCAGTGCTACCGGTGGCCCGGTATTCCGTATGTCTGATTTTCCCACTTCGGAAAGTCGTTTTCCCGCTTATTATGAAGGCAAATGGCTTATCATCGAGTTTATGCGAGGGTGGATTATGTCGGTCTCGATGGATGCTGAGGGCAATTATGAGTCGATGGAGCGCTTTTTACCGGAGGAGGATTTTGGGAGTGCAATCGACATCAAATTCAGTCCGGACGGTCATCTCTATGTGTTGGAATACGGTTCGGCATGGTTCCGTGGCAACATCAATGCCCAAATCAAACGTATCGAATACCATGGTGGCAACCGTACTCCAGTGGTGAAAGCCGGAGCCAGCAAAGTAGCCGGTTCAGTGCCTCTCCGTTTCACACTCAGCTCCGAAGGGACCATGGATTACGATCAGGATAAACTTCAATATGCATGGACGATCCGGGGGTATCATGGATTTGAAAAAAAAATAAGCGATGCCATCCCGGAAATAACCTTTGAGCAGGAAGGGATCTACCAAATCAATCTTGTAGTTACGGATGCTCATGGAGCAAACAATTCGCAAATCTTCGAAATTTTAGCGGGAAACGAACCTCCGGTCGTGGACATTGAAATCTTACGAGGAAATCAGTCTTTCTTTTTCGCTGATGACGAAATTGATTATAAGGTCATAGTCAATGACCTTGAAGATGGCACCCTTGAAAATGACCGTATTGATAAAAATTTAGTAGCCATTAATTTTGATTACGCACCCGAAGGTTTTGATCCGATCGAGATTGCCCAAAATCATCGGAGCACCGACGAGTGGACAACTTTCTCCCGGGGAGCTGTTCTAATTAATCAGAATGACTGCCGTTCCTGCCACATGATTGATAAAAAATCAGTGGGTCCCAGTTATTTGGACATCGCAGCGAAATACAAGAACCACCCGGCAGGAACAAAAGAGATTAGCCAGAGAATCATTTCAGGAAGCACCGGTATTTGGGGTGAGCATGCCATGAGCGCCCATCCTCAGTTGTCAGACGAAGATGCCACTTTGATGGTCAGCTATATCATGGGCCTGAATAATCAGATATCAACTCCAGAGTCGCATCCGTTGAATGGCACTCTTATTACCAGAGTTCCCCCGGGAGATAATGGTAAGGGTGGCTATCTCTTAAGAGTGGCTTATACCGATCGCGGTAATGGCTCCATACGGCCATTGACCTCCGAAAAGATCATCGCGCTTCGCAATCCATCGATCGATCCGGAAAAATATGATCAGGCAAGAGGCACCAAATTGATGACCACTCCTTCCCGCTCTTTCAGTGTGGAAGGTGATCAATCTTTCCTGGCATTTAATGACGTCGATCTGGATGGAATCGGTGGTGTCGAATTTATTGTTCAGGCCCAGCCCCGGGTCGGTGCGGCTGGCTGTGTTATCGAGGTGCATCTTGATGCCTGGGATGGTCCCTTAGTAGGCAAGACAGACCAGATTGAACCAAAAGAAGTAGATCGTCGCGCCATCATGCAAAAACTTAGGGAAGAAAGAGCCAAATCGGCCAACCCCGATGCACCTATCGATTTCACTCAGGTAGCGCGGCTTACTTCAACCCTGGCACTGGCGACACTGCAGCCCACCAGTGGAAAACACGATGTCTATTTTCTCTTCCGCAATCCGCAGGCAAAAAAAGGGCAAACCTTAGTAGAGATAAGGGGGATCGAATTTAAGCAGGAGAAAAAGGAGATCTGATGCTGAAAAAGAATGTCAAACCTAATCCGGAGATTTCTGTTTATCGCCGGTAGTTTACAGGACTTTATATCCAGCCAGATCCAAGCTGCAACTCCATTTGCAAATAATTTTGGAAATGGACAATTCTGACCAATTTCATCTGGAGTTTTTATCAACTGATAGATAAAAAATAAAAGATTGCACACCGAATAGTAGCTTTGTGAGATCTTTAAAATATCCTATCATGATTCATAGAAGTCTCCTTGCCCTTCTCACCTTATCGTATCTCAGTAGTTGTCAAAATCAAACAACCGAAAGCAACCCAACAGTTTCTTACAGCATTGAGCAATTCTTTGACAACAAATCAGTCGTTGGTGGATCATTTGCCCCGGATGAGAATAGCCTACTGGTCTCCAGTAATGAGACAGGTATATATAATGCTTATGATCTGGAGCTGGAAAGTGGCAAAATGACACCACTCACTCAGTCGACTGGAAATTCCATTTTCGGAATAAGCTATTTTCCTTCTGACCGGAGGTTCCTTTATTCGAGTGATCAGGGTGGAAATGAAATCACCCATATTTATATGCGGGATCTGGATGGAACTGTTACAGATCTTACTCCCGATAGTCTTGAAAAGGCCCAGTTTTTTCAATGGGCTCACGATCGAAAGAGCTTTTATTATCTGTCGAATAAACGGGATCAGCGGTTTTTCGATCTCTACGAGACGAACATTTCTGACATGGTTTCCAATCTGATTTATGAAAATAATGAAAATCTTGATGTTTCCGGCCTATCCAATGACCGGTCATTCCTGGCACTGACCCGAAATATCACCACCAGCAAAAATGAACTATACCTGTATGATCTAAACGACAGGGCACTGATACAGCTCTCAGAGCCTGGAATCAATGCCACTTTTAGTCCGCAGTTTTTCAGCAATGATGGCCGGTTTTTATATTGTCTGACCGATCAACATGGGGAATTTGCAGAATTGGTGCGATATGACCTCAGCACGGAGAAAGAAGAATCCGTATTTAAGACCAATTGGGATGTATGGTATGCTTACGATTCGTACAATGAAAAATACCGGGTAATAGGAATTAATGAAGACGGTAAAACCGTAGTGAAGGTCATAAACCAGGGTACCGGAACGGAAGTGGACTTCCCCCAATTTGATAAAGGTGAAGTAAATTCCGTATCGATCTCCAAAAGTGAAGAGCTTATGCGTTTTGCTGTTGGTAGCTCCAAATCTCCAAGTGATCTCTATCTGTATAATTTTGAAACAGGTAACCATAAACAATTGACTCATTCACTCAATCCTGAAATCAACATGGATCACCTGGTAGATGGAGAAGTCGTACGATTTAAATCATATGACGGAGTTGAAATTCCGTCAATCTACTACAAGCCCCAACAAGCATCCGAATCCTCTCCGGTACCGGCCCTGGTATGGGTACATGGGGGTCCAGGTGGTCAGTCCCGTCAGAGTTATTTTCCACTCATTCAATTTCTGGTCAATCATGGTTATGCCGTTCTCGCGATTAACAACCGGGGAAGCAGTGGATATGGAAAGACCTTTTTTCGAATGGATGATCGAAAACACGGAGATGCCGATTTAAAAGATTGTGTGGAAGGTAAGAACTGGTTAGCCAGTCAGTCCTATATCGACTCCGCGAAAATCGGAATTATTGGCGGATCTTACGGAGGTTATATGGTGATGGCCGCCCTGACTTTTGTACCGGATGAATTTAATGTAGGTGTAAACATTTTCGGCGTGACCAACTGGCTAAGGACCTTAAAGTCGATTCCTCCCTATTGGGAGTCCTTCCGGGAAGCCTTATATACCGAAATGGGCGATCCTTATAGTGCAGATTCGGTAAGACTTCACAAGATTTCTCCTTTGTTTCATGCTACAAATGTAACTAAACCACTCATGGTACTACAGGGGGCCAATGACCCCAGAGTATTGCAGGTCGAATCGGATGAAATTGTCGAAGCGGTCAGAAAAAATAATGTACCTGTTGACTATGTACTGTTTGAAGATGAAGGTCATGGCTTTGTTAAGAAAGAAAATCAGATCAGAGGATATGGTCAGGTTCTGACTTTTCTGGACCAATATCTGAAGGAACAGAAAAACTGAGTTTCTGAAAATCACCAATGAAAACCCACATTGTATTCTTTAGGAAAATGTCAAAATTGGGGCATTTTTCTTGACATTTTGTAGCCTATTGAAGGCGAAATGTTAAACTTTCATAACTTTTATCGATATTTGATTAATCCCAGACCACGTTTTGGATATGGTCATCGTTGTTCGTACAAATAGGTGATATTCAATTGTATGAAGTCATTAACCCTTTACACAATATTCTTACTTTTTCTCAGCCATACCATCATACAGGCTCAAAAAATTGTACCGTTATCTTTCAGCCCAAAGATCGGTGTTAATTTTAACGATTTCATTATTTCCGAATCTTCTACTCCCACACTTTCACTTGCCAAACTCGGCTGGAATGTGGGTATGGATGTGAACTATGGAAACCGGGTTCAGTCAAAAGCAGGTCTGCATTTTTTTAAGTTGGGTACAGGAATTGAAATGGTGAAAGATACCGGCAATGTGACTGAGCGTGTTTCTACGTCTCAGTTTAAGATACCCGTCGGAGTCAGTTATAAAGTCTGGAACGTGGAATATTTCAATCTTTGGGTTCAGGGGCAGATCGTGATGAATCTAACCACTAAAATGGTTCGAACCAGGGGAGAAACCGAAAGTGATATCTATCCGCGAAATGGCATCGGTGGTCGTCTGGGAGTCGGTATGGACCTTGGTCGATTCATTTTTGAAGTAAATTACGAACGAAGTTTTACCGCAATCCTTGGTCAAACCTTTGACGCCCAGTCTAAACTGATCAATATGTCGCTCGGACTGAAAATATAAACTTGGGAGTGGGTTTGAGTTTGAGTTTGGGTGTGTGAACATCTCGGTATTCCAATCATTTTTCTCCGCGAATGGTGGGATAACGAATACCCAATTGCTCGAGGTAACTACCAAACCTGGTTTCATCATAGTAGTATTTTTCCAGTAATGGCCTGAATTCTGCCATAATATCCTCATTCAGATAAATAGCCGGTTGATCTTCTTCTCCAACCATTGGCTTATATTCTGTATTCATGCCTTGTTCTTCCCGAAAATATTTCCAGGTATCTTCAATCAATGGCGGATTACAAATAAAATCAATGATGGTCATTGCTTCTACTTTGGCACCCGCTACTACACCTTTGTGAGCAATAGGAGTTGCCATCGCCACCGCATTAGACCAGTGATGCCCTTGCAGTCCCGGAATGTTAGAAGGATAACCCAGGGTTACGGTGGGTAGTTTCCAGGAAATATCTCCAATATCATCTGAACCACCGCTCACGAAGCCAATTGCCGGAGCAGAAACCGTATCGAGCTTCGTCGACAATCCCGTGCTATCATGTGACTTCACTTCCCGTTGCAGAGCTATGGCAAGTTGTTGATCTGCATCACTCCATTCTGGCAAGCCAACTTCGCGAATATTGGCATACATAGTCTCGGCAATCACTTTGTTGAAATGTCTCGGCCAGGCAGAGCCCAGTATTTTACGTGTCACTGTTGTATTGGTCATAAGCGCAGCGCCTTCTGCAATCTGGTTAGCACGTTCATAAACTTCCATAATCCGGGGATAAGTGACATGCCTCAGATAATACCATATCGTGGCTTCAGACGGCACCACATTCGGCTGATCGCCACCATTTTTAATCACGGAGTGTGACCGGTGCAAAGGATCAAGGTGTTCTCTCTGATATTGCCAGCCTACACTCATGAGTTCCACCGCATCGGCTGCACTTCGCCCTCGCCAGGGAGACCCGGCCGCATGAGCAGCTTCACCATGAAAAGTATATTCTACTGAAATTAAGCCAGTGCCCCTGGCCTGACCATAACTTACATTTAAATTGTCATTGACATGGGTAAAAATACAAAGGTCAAATTCGTCAAAATAACCGTCACGGGTGAAATATGCTTTCGTTCCCACCAGTTCTTCTGCTACCCCCGGCCACAAAACCAGGGTGCCGGACAATCCATCCCGTTCCATGATCTTTTTCACTGCCAATGCTGCCAATATATTCAGAGGATTGCCTGAGTTGTGGCCCTCCCCATGACCTGGAGCCCCTTCGACAATCGGATCGTGATAGGCTACTCCGGGCTTTTGAGAAGCCTTGGGAATGCAATCCAGGTCGCTGCCAATAGCGATAACCGGCTTTCCATTTCCCCAGGTTGCAAGCCAGGCGGTAGGAACTCCACTGATGCCCTCCGTTATTTCAAATCCATTTTCTCGCAAAATGCCCGTCAGATATCGGGATGTTTCAAACTCCTGGAAACCCAATTCAGCGAAACTAAAAACTTTGTCGACCATGACCTGTGCCATTTTAGTATTTGCATCAATCTCCCGGATCAATTCTTCCTTATACAGTTTGAGTTGCTCCGGAGAAACTGGTACCTGAGCATCCAAACCAATCAATGTGGTAAAGAGAACAAACAAAAAGGGGTTAAATTTTTTCATGAATACTTTTTATAGTTGAATCACTTATATCTCACAACACCGTAGTATCTGAAAGCTGGCTTCCGGATCAAGCAGAATCCGGGATCAATGAAGTCAAACCGGACTCAGCGGTTGAAAACAGCGGATCTTTTCGGTGACCCCTTTGACTGAAAAACTGCCTAATTCCTGATAAACAAACAGGTCTTTGGTCAACTCATAGGTTGCTTCACTCAACACGATACTATTGATAGGAGCCAGATTCTGCAAACGGGCAGCTACATTCGGGGGGCCACCCAGAGCCAACCTTTCTTTCCGGTCTCCTATCCCCAGGTCAACCATAACTACCGTACCGGTATGGATACTGACACGAATGCTCAGATCTATACCATACTGATGCAGATTTTGCTTCACCATCTCAGGTACCTGCTGAAGCATGGAAAATCCGGCTTTGATGGCGTTGGCAGGAGCGCTCGCAAATTTCACAGGATAACCAAAGTAGGCCATCATACCATCTCCCAAATGTTGCGCCACATAACCATAGTGCATCGTGGTACACTGATAGAGACACTGATGATATCGCTGCATAACCTCCAGGAAATGATCGAGCTCCAACCTTTGAGTCAGCTCGGTCGAACCCAATAGGTCACAAAACAGGATAGTCAACTCTTGCTTTTCCGCTTGCATGGCTAAAAATAAACAATATTTCCATCCGCCCGGACTTCATTACAACAACGCTTTTTTATAAACGCTTAAACATCGATCCCGGGCAAAACGGTGGTCAACAACCGGATCCGGATAGATCAAGTCATTCACTTCAGGGACCCATTTTCTGATATATTTTAGCTCCGGGTCAAACTTCTTCTGCTGGGCTTCCGGACTAAAAATCCGAAAATAAGGAGCGGCATCGGTCCCACATCCAGCTGCCCACTGCCAGCCACCGTTATTGCTGGCGAGATCATAGTCCAATAGCTTACTGGCAAAATAGGCTTCTCCCCATCGCCAGTCAATCAGGAGATGCTTGGTGAGAAAACTGGCAGTAATCATCCGGACCCGGTTATGCATATAACCCGTTTCATATAGTTCTCTCATACCGGCATCCACCAGAGGATAACCAGTTCTGCCTTCACACCAGGTAATAAAATCCTGCTCATCGTTGTTCCATTCTATCCGATCATACCGGGGTTTAAAGCTTTCGCCCACCACCCGGGGGAAACGATCCAGAATATGACTATAAAACTCTCGCCAGATCAGTTCACTGAGAAATACTTCATTTAGGGATCTGGCTGCGTTTACCAGTGCACGGATACTAATGGTGCCAAACCGAAGATGGATTCCCAACCTACTGGTACCTTTGACAGCAGGAAAATCACGCGTTTTATCGTAATTCTGCAGGAGACTCTTTTGGGTCTTTTTTTCAGGAATGTGCACGTCAGAACGGGTGAAACCCATTGACTCCAGGGTCATCATCGGATCAAAGCGAACTTTTGCCAATTTCGAAAAATGTGCCTCCGTGTCATAAGTTGGCAATTCTTGAACAGTCGACCTGGACAATTCCTCTCCCAGTCGCTGTGTCCAGGCTCTTTTATATGGAGTAAAAACTACATAGGGATCTCCGCCATCTTTTGTCACCTCCTGCGATTCAAAAATAAGATGATCCTTATAATCATTGACCTCGACACCTTTACCTTGAAGGTTCCGGGTTACTTCGCTATCGCGTTTTTTAGCATAAGGTTCATAATCCCGGTTGTAATGCATTTGCCTAATTCGGTATGTTTGCACAAGCTCCTTCCATATCTCGGATGGTGATCCATATTTTATCAAAATATCACTGTCGTGTGTCAGCAATTCCTCGCGAATTCCGACCAGGGTATCATAAATGAAAGTGACTCTTTTGTCGTCTCTGTCGATCAGATCGTCCAGAATGTTTTTATCAAATATGAAAAGAAGAACTACCGGACAAGGGGATTCTTGCAGGGCGTGATACAAGGCAGCCTGATCATGAAGACGTAAATCCCGCCGGAGCCAGACTATCGAAATTTCTTTCATAAACCTAATAACAAAGCAAAGGATGGAAGGTTAATATGCGTATTCCTTCTGACGGAAATTCATAGTGGGCACCACATTAACCCAGTTTAATGGTAAAAATAATTTTCTTCGAAAATTTTTTTAATAATTCAGAGGTTGATAGCGGTGCCCTAAGTTAATGCAGGCATCTCCCTACTTCTGAACGGATATATCAGACCCGGCTATTTCTTTAACTCCGGCTACAAAACGATCAAGATCGGAGGTAAGCGTATATACATTAGGAGTCACCCTCACTCCCTTAAATTGTTCCCAGGTGATCGGTACGACATGGACATTATTTTGTTTTAAGAGCAGGTCACCGATGACTCCTGGTTCAACATGTTTCAAAGAGAAAAAACCAATGGCTCCACCATATAACGGATCCATGGAAGTCTTAAACTCAATACCTTCCACATTGGCCAGTTGGTGCATCCAATAGTTCTTTAAATAATGCAATCTTTTAAATTTACGCTGGGTACCGATCATGTGATGAAAATCAATCGCCTGGCCGATTCCCTGCTCTATGGCAAACGAACGGGTCCCAAGATGTTCGAATTTTCGAATATTGTCATCTTCCGGATTGGGTGAACCAAAAAGCGGATAGAGGTTTTTGATCTTTTCCCTGCGAACCCACAGCATCCCTGAACCAAAAGGTGCACACAACCACTTGTGCAGACTGGTACCCAGGTAATCTCCTCCGAGATCCGGTATTTGATAATCCAAATGAGCAAAACTATGGGCTGCATCAATCACCACTTCAATGTTCCGTTCATGGGCAGCATCGGCAATTTGTCTGGCTGGAATTATTTGACCCATCCAGTTTATCACATGGGTGATGTGGACTACCTTGGTCTTGTCTGAAAAAGCATCTACATAGGCCCGGGTGATCGCACCGGCATCTTCACCTGGCAGATCCAAATCAACCCACTTTAATATGATGCCTTCCCGGTGCGCTCGCTGCTTCCAGGCATTAATCATATTGGGATAATCCTGTTTGGTCAACACTACTTCATCACCACGGACAAGTCTTAATCCGAAGATTACCGTTTCCAGGGCTTCCGAGGCATTCCGGTTGACAGCGATCTCCTCTGCAGAACACCCTCCAAGATCCGCCAGTTTTTCCCGGATCGACTCTCTGCCCTGGTCCAGAATACGCCACATATAGTATGATGGGGTTTCATTGCTCAACTGATTATATCTTTCTACGGCGTCCTGTACCACTTTAGGTGAAGGACATACTCCGCCATTGTTTAAATTGACCAGGGTGGGTGATACGGTATAAGCCATTTTGACCTGATGCCAGAAGGTTTCATCCTCCGTCACATCTTCTTCCTGGTTTAGCTGAGGAATTTCTTCTGTTTTCGCAAAGGAGTAACTTCCTGATAATACCATAGGAAGTATGGAAGCATTCCTAACAAATTTTCTTCGGGAGACCATAATATATCTGCATTTAAACTGATGACCTCAAATTACGAATAACCTTTTGTTTTATCTAAAAGGAATATCTTTGGACGTTAAGAAACAAACAAAATGAAAAGGATTGTTGTACCGATTGATTTTTCTGCCAATTCGATCAACGCTCTGAAACAAGGCCTTAAGATTGCTCAAAAACTGAATGCAAAGGTCCATGTGGTTCATGCGTACCTGGCAATGCGAAGGGCCGATACAATAATCAACGTCAATAAACTTCTTAAAGAAGAAACCGAAAAACAATTGAATGAAGTGATTGAAAACCTGGAAATTCCCGAAGGGCTTTCGGTAAAATATAAATCATTAAAGGGAGATCCGGTAAAATCTATCGAAAATTACTGTAAGAAAATTGATGCCGGACTAATAGTAATGGGAACACAGGGAGAAATGAATGATCCGGAGGTCTTTCTGGGACCCGTGAGCGGTGGCCTGGTTAAACAGACAGAAATACCGGTTCTGATTATTCCCAATAATTATTCGATAGAGAAAATTGATAAAATATTATTTGCCGTAAAATCTATGGTTATCAAACATGATGATCAGTTGGTACCACTTAAGGAGTTTGCAAAAAAATTTAACGCCCAATTGCAGATACTGCAAGTGAAGACGCCCGATAATGAGCAGGAAGATGAAATTGTCAGTGACCGGATAAAAAAATTTAAATCCCCGATTGAATATATTGAAGCAGATGATTTTTATCAGGGACTCACCAGTTACCTGGCCGAATCAGATGTTGACCTTGTCTGCGTAATGCGTCGAAGGAGAAAGTTGATAGAACTGCTTTTCACCCGAAGCCTGACTAAAAAAGATACTTTCAATTCGGTAATTCCGATGTTAATGTTACAGGGGCATTCTTAGAAACAAGATGGTTCTACCTCTTGTGATTTCAGAGAAAAATGTTTCCATTAGCCAGTTGAAATAAATCCGGATAGCTAGTTTCTCACCGAAAAACGCAATCCTTTTTGATCAAGTATTCCGGTTGAGTCATCAAACCAGATTTCTCATTGACTGAAATGTAGCTATCTTCCCTGACCAGGTATCCTTAATACCGGAGGCCAAAGTATTAAATGAAAAAACTGTTTTATTTCAGCATCGGGAGCCTGATTCTTTTTGAGCTGGCCAGGGTTTATTTTATCATGCCCATGCCAGGTAGTCAAGAGTCTGACACGCTGGAAATCGCTTATTTTCTGCACATCTCCCGCTGGTATATTCGCGCCATCCTGTTTATCCTGATCTTTACCACATTTTATCAGACCACCCGGCAAAAAGCATGGATTCCTTTGATTTTTGTGCTCCTGGCGACAGTG
>JBGTCB010000043.1:0-1704 GCA_041748995.1 Saprospiraceae bacterium
ATCCTTCTATGCCTGGGATGGTGCAGGGGCTTATCTTAACAAAAGAAAGATTCAGGTGAATAAACGGTCGGATCTGATAGACGCACTGGTTGGCACCGGTTTCCCTTATGACAAACCAAAACGGCTGGATAAGCCGTATCGTATTATCGGCGAATTGATGGGAAACTGTCGCGGTATTCGCAGATTGGGCTCAGCAGCGATGGATCTTGCCTATGTAGCATCTGGGAGGCTCGATGCATATTATGAATCAAATCTCAATCCCTGGGATGTGGCTGCGGGAGGTAAAATTGTGGAAGAGGCTGGTGGCAGGGTCAGCGATTTTACTAATTCTGATGAGTGGATTTGGGGTCAGAGTATCGTGGCCGGAAGTACAGAATTACATGAAAAACTCCTGCGCCTCATCCAGTCTGTATGACTTCTTCTATCGTTTATCGTCCACTGCAAGCCATTGATCTATCCGTATTATAAACACACTTAAGTTATATGTAAATTTGAAATTGTGGGAATACGATACCTGGAACTGGTAAAATTGGCTCTTTCTTCTGTTCGGACGAATCTGTTGCGTTCGGTACTCACCCTAATGATTATTGCATTTGGAATAATGGCACTGGTAGGCATTTTGACCGCCATAGATTCGATTTTATTTTCAATGACGAACAATTTCAGTGGTTTGGGAGCTAATGCCTATAGTGTCGAACCAAAGAGTGTTACGATAAAGAGCAACCGGGGAGGGAGAAGCACCAAGCGAGGAGAGCCCATTACGTATGCTCAGGCAATAAAGTTTAAAGAGTCTTTTGATTTTCCGGCACGAGTAAGTCTTTCATACCAGGCAACCTCCCGGGCTGTCGTTAAGTATGCCAATGAAAAATCAAATCCCAATGTAACTCTCAGGGGAATCGATGAAAACTACCTGGATGTATCTGGGCTTGATCTGGCTGCCGGCCGTAATTTTTCACGATTAGAGGTTGCAGAGGGAGCCCATCGGGTGATCATAGGTAAGGACCTGGTGACTCTTTTATTTGCTGAAAACAACCAAAGAGCACTGGATCAGGTGATCTCCATTGGAAATATTAAATACAAGGTGATTGGTGTTCTGGCGTCAAAAGGTTCCAATATGGACCAAAGCCAGGATCGTCAGGTTTTAGTACCGGTATTAAATGTCAAAAGGTATTACGGTACTATCCGCTCCAATTATGCGGTAAAGGTTGGATTGAGCAATGCCACAGATATGGAAGATGCTACCTCAACGACTATTGGCATTTTCAGGAATGTACGGAAGTTAAATGTCAGGCAGGACAATGATTTTGAGATCTTTAAAAGTGACGGCCTTCTGGATATCTTAAAGGAAAATACGCTTTATCTCAGGATGGCGACCATCGCTATTGGGCTGATTACATTGCTTGGTGCCGCTATTGGACTAATGAACATCATGTTGGTTTCGGTGACCGAACGAACCCGCGAAATTGGTATACGCAAAGCAATCGGAGCAACCAGTAACAATATCATGGTGCAGTTTCTCACTGAAGCGGTAGTCATATGCCAGATTGGTGGAATTGTTGGTATACTACTCGGTATGTTGGCTGGAAATCTGGTCACGCTGATGACCGGGGGTGCATTTATCATCCCCTGGCCATGGATCATCCTTGGAGTCATCCTTTGTACAATCGTCGGTCTTATATCGGGACTGTACCCTGCCCTTAAAGC
>JBGTCB010000044.1:0-15745 GCA_041748995.1 Saprospiraceae bacterium
ATGTAAGCCATGGCCAGTAGAGTTCCCAGCGCATATGCAAAAACTCAAATGTTATCCAGGTTGTCACAAAAGCTACTAATCCAACCCTTTTACCCAATGTCTTAACGATAAGTAAATAGGCTAAAACCGGCAGTGTCATTAAGAAAGCATTGACAGTATTCGCAAATATGCCGGCGAAATATGCCGTATTAGCCACCCAATAAGTCGTTAAAATGTTCCACAACAAGAAGGTATGGTAGAGGATAAAGAATATTTTAGCAAGGGAGTGGTGATCTTGTTTTTGCAAGCTATCCGTTACCACCAACAATGGAACAAATGCGAAAAAAAGAAAAATTGGAAAGGGAAAAGGCGGGAATCCGATACTCAATAAAACAGCCGTGAGGCTTGCCAATCCTATAGTTTTTAGAAATTGACGGTCCGCCAGCTTTTTTCTTTTTATCACCATAACCAGCAGGAGCCAAAAAGAAAAAAATTGATAAAGTGGCAAATAGCCCCAAAGTAAGTCTTTCGATTGCCGATCGATTAAAAGGAAAGTGGAATAACTAAAAATCAGAATGAGAACACCTGATACGATCCAGAAAGATCGGGCACTCATCGCACTATATCACCTTTTGGCCATCCTTCCGGTGCACTGACAAAGCCCAATTTGCCATCCTTATCTTCTGCCAGTAATACCATACCCTGCGAAAGGATCCCTTTAATTTTGCGTGGTTCGAGATTTGCTACCAGGACGATATCCTGACCGATGATGGACTCCGGATCATAGGAACCGGCAATACCTGAGACAACCGTCCGTTGTTCAAAACCGAGATCAATGGTAAGCTTCAGCAGTTTATCAGCCTTTGCTACCTTTTCAGCGGCGGTAATTTTTCCGGTACGTAGATCAAGTTTTGAAAAGTCTTCAAAGGAAGCTGGATTCATGCCTTTCTTAACGGATGGTTTTGGTTCCTCGACCGTTTTCGATCTATGAAGTGCATCGACCTGAGACTGGATCTCTTCATCGGTAATTTTGGTAAACAGATGTTGAGCTTTCTTGATTTTATGCCCCGCCAGGATCAAATGCTTTCCTTCAGAAAGAGCGTCCATCAGGTCGACAAATTCACCTTTTTCTTTGATTGGGGGCAGAGCAAGCATTTCACGGATCCTGTCGCTGGTAAACGGCATAAAAGGCCTGCAGGCAACACCCAGTGCCGTAATATACTGCAAGCCAAGATTCAGCACCACCTTAACCATGTCGGGATCCGTTTTCTCCTGCTTCCACGGCTCATTATTTTGCAGGATCTGATTGCCAACGGTAGAGATTTCCATCAGCATCTTAAGGGCACTTCTGAAATCATAAGCCTTGATGTGCGAACGATATTCGTGCAAACGGTCAAAAAGATCCAGCAATTCCGAGTCATGCCAGGTGGGTAATCCGGATTCTTGTGGAGCACTAATGGAAATACTCTCATCAATGACCGGAACGACTCCGTTGTAGTATTTATTGGTCAGTACCAGAACCCGGTGGATAAAATTACCCAGGTTGTTCACTAGCTCGTTATTAACTGCATCCTGATATCCCTTCCAGGTGAAATCACTGTCCTTTAGTTCGGGCATGATTTTGAATCCATAATAACGCAGTTCATCCTGCTTTCCGGGGAAATTCTGTAAGTATTCATGGATCCAAACTGCCCATCCCTTGGATGTGCTCACTTTTTGTCCCTCCAGATTCACAAACTGATTGGCGGGTACGTTGTCCGGCAAAATAAATCCGCCATACGATTTGAGGATAACCGGGAAGATCAGGCAGTGAAAGACAATATTGTCTTTACCGATGAAGTGGACGAGTGCCGTTTCTTCATCTTTCCAATAGAGCTCCCAATCCTTCTTATTTTGTTTTGCCCATTCTCTGGTGGCAGATACGTATCCTATTGGAGCATCCATCCAGACATAGAGCTTTTTTCCTTCGGACCCTTCAATTTCCTTTGGCACATCCACTCCCCAGTCAAGGTCACGGGTTATCGCCCGCGGTTGCAAACCGGCATCAAGCCAGGATTTACATTGACCCACAACATGTTTCTTCCACTCATCCGGGTAGTGGTGTTCCTTACCATCTACGATGCCATGCGTGATATAACTGCGCAACCAGGTTTCGTGGTTTTCCAGTGGTATATACCAATGTTTGGTTTTTTTCAATATGGGGGTACTACCACTAATCGTAGATCTGGGATTTATGAGTTCAGTAGGGCTTAGGGTAGATCCGCAGTTTTCACACTGATCTCCATAAGCCTCTGCATGCTGACATCGGGGACAAGTTCCTACAATAAAACGGTCGGCTAAAAACTGACCTGATTCTTCATCAAAATATTGCTCCGTCTCCTGCTCGGTGAAGGCTCCATTTTTATAAAGAGTAAGAAAAAAATCCTGCGAGGTATCATGATGAATTTGCTCTGTGGTCCGGTGATAAATATCAAATGATATTCCGATTTCCTCAAAAGCTTTTTTAATCATCTCATGATACTTATCCACAATTTCCTGAGGGGTCACACCTTCTTTAAGAGCTTTTATTTTAATGGCTGCCCCATGCTCGTCCGAACCACCTATATAGGCCACATCTTTTCCGGACAGCCTTAAAAAACGTACAAAAGCATCAGCGGGAAGGTAGGCACCAGCCAGATGACCGATATGCAGGGGACCATTGGCATAAGGTAAGGCGGAGGTCACCAGATATCTGCTCGGGGTATTCATCATACAATACTAAAAACCAATAAAAAATCACGCGAAGATAAACTCTAATTGGTAAAAAATAGTCAAAACTTATCCACAGGAAGATAGGTAGAAGACCTTAAGTGGCTCAGTTTTTGAAGGTGTATGGATCAAATGAAACTTCACACCTGCTAAGGATTTTCGTTCTTAGCCAAAGTATCTGATCATGCGCAGAAAGCTCCCAGGGGCTGCTGAAATACGGAACTCTCCTGATTTTCCTCCATATGGAGTTTCGATGTTTGATAATCAGGAGTTCTCGAGCCTCTGAATTTGTTGATCCCCTGCCCGCAACCATCGGCTGAGGTTGTCAGTCAGTTACAAATTTTGCGAGCTTTAGGCATTATACTTGCCAGAGAGATTTAGCTTTCAGTATCCTGAGTCTTCCTAGAAAACTGTTGAAATACGCAGATTGATGCTGCAGCCGTACATCGTCGCTTTCTGACGCGGCGAGACGAAGGAAGCTGATTGTAGATTTCCGGCGTCAAAATTTGATGCCCATTCCGGCATCTTTGTTGCGCTATACTGCGTTACAAAGCCTCGTCAGAGCTATGGCTCTGCCTGCGTTTTCTGCCTTGTCTAGCACAAAAATATGCGCGTAATTATTCATCATTTCCAACCCCGGAGATCTACTGGGTCGTAACTGACTGAGGATCAACGAAGTCAGAAGCGACGAGAACGGCTCAGTTCTTTTTACAGAAAAAGTGATCTGACAAATATCAGCGCAAGTTGGGTATTTCAACTGCCTCCTAGCTTCCAAAATCGTCAAAAGCAATGTTTTCCTCAGGAACTCCCAAGTCGTCAAACATCTTCAAACAAGCCTGTAGCATCAATGGAGGTCCGCAGAGATAGTATTCGATCTCCTCCGGTTCCGGATGTTTACTGAGGTACTCGTCGAGTACCACCTGATGAATAAAGCCGGTATATCCATCCCAATTATCTTCCGGCACCGGATTGGATAATGCAATATTATATTTGAAGTTAGGAAACTCCTGTTCAATTCTACGGAAATGGTCTGTGTAGAACAGCTCTCTGGATGAGCGACCACCATACCAGTAAGAAACCTTCCGATCCCGGTTTTTTTCTGTTTGGAAAATATGGAAAAGGTGGCTGCGTAAGGGTGCCATGCCGGCTCCTCCACCAATATAGAGCATCTCCCTTTTGGTGTTTTTGATAAAGAACTCCCCATAGGGTCCGGAGATCGTCACTTTGTCACCTGGTTTTCTGCTAAAAACATAGCTTGAGCACACGCCCGGATTGACATTCATCCACCCACCTTTGCCGGCATTGGCATTGCGGTCCCAGGGTGGAGTGGCGATACGGATGTTTAACATTACAATATTACCTTCAGCCGGGTGATTGGCCATAGAGTAAGCTCTGAACTGAGGTTCATCATTCTTCATTTTGAGATCCCATAATTTGTAGGTATCCCATTCCGACTTAAATTTATCATCTCCAGCCGGATCATCAGGTAAAGGTCTGATATCAAAGTCTTTGAAATCCACCTCAATACGGGGTACATCAATCTGAACATATCCCCCGGATTGAAAATCGAGAACTTCACCATCTGGCAGTCGCACCACAAACTCCTTGATAAATGAAGCTACATTATAATTGGAAACCACTTCACATTCCCATTTCTTAATACCGAAGATTTCTTCCGGTATTCGAATTTCCATGTCTTCCCTGACTTTAACCTGGCAAGCCAGCCTCTTGTGTTCTGCTACTTCCTTCCGGGTAAGGTGGTTCAACTCGGTAGGTAGTACATCGCCACCTCCTTTTTCTATATGACATTCGCACATAGCACAGGTGCCTCCTCCACCGCAGGCGGAAGGAAGGAATATATTTTTTTCAGAGAGAACCGATAATAATGAACTGCCCGGCGATACCATCAGGGTATTTTCCGGATTTCCATTGATCATAATTTTCACTTCACCCTGGGGTATAAGTTTATTTCTGGCGACGATCAGCATCAGACTGAGTGCCAAAATTATTGCTGTAAAAACCAGGATAGCCCATATAACCGGCATAAAAGACAGGAGTAATATCATTCTGTTGCCTTTTGGTATTAGTATTTAAAAAGCCGCCGGGTCAATACCCAGAAGGCTCAAAAATGCCAGGCCCATAAGCCCGGTGATGATAAATGCAATACCCAAACCACGTAATGGGGCTGGGACATTGGAATATTTTAGTTTTTCCCGGATTGCCGCAATTGCGATGATGGCAAGAAACCAACCAAATCCTCCTCCGAGCCCAAAAGCTACGGATTCTGAAAAATTGTATTCCTTGGATACCATAAAAAGTGACCCTCCCAAAATGGCACAGTTTACTGTGATTAATGGAAGAAAGATCCCAAGCGAGTTGTAGAGTGCGGGTGAAAATTTTTCTATGACCATTTCCACGAGTTGTACCATGGAGGCAATCACTGCTATAAAAAGAATAAGCCGAAGGAAAGTCAGATCCATGCCCAGTATTCCGTCTTCACTAAGCAGGAGATTCGTGATTAACCAGTTGATCGGCATAGTGATGCCCAATACAAATATTACGGCCAACCCAAGACCAAAAGCAGTTTTGACACTTTTGGAGACCGCCAGGTACGAACACATACCCAGGAAGTAGGTGAGTATCAGGTTTTCAATGAAAGCTGACTTGATAAAAATATTGATAAGTTCCATATTATGTGTCCTTTAGGAAACGTCAACTAATTTAGGATTCCAGGTGCGATGGATCCAGATCAAAATTCCAATGATAAACATCGCAGCACCTGATAGCACCATTAGATTGTTATTCTGATACCAACCCAACCAACCAATGGAAGTCGTATCGAGCAGGTACTCAGGAGAGGGACCGATAATCTGCCAGGCCAGGGGAGATCCGGCAAACAGAGTGCCCTTCCCAAATAATTCGCGGATCACAGCGACAATAATCAAAATCGCCCCATAGCCGAGGCCATTACCGATTCCGTCCAGCAAGGATCGCCAGGGTCTGTTAGCCATTGCAAAAGCTTCCAATCTTCCCATAACAATACAGTTGGTGATAATCAACCCAATAAAAACCGACAACTGTTTATAGACCTCAAAATTTAATGCCTTGAGAGCTTGTTCGACAATGGTCACTAAAGTGGCAATGATCACCAACTGAACAATCATCCGGACTTGTTTGGGAATATTTTTGCGTAGCAATGAGGTAAAGAGACTCGCCATTGCCGTTACAAAAACAACACTTATAGCCATGATCAGGGATGGATAGACCAGGGTGGTGACCGCCAGGGCAGAGCAAATACCCAAAACCTGAACGGTAATTGGATTATTGTCATTGAGTGGGTCGGTTAGTAACCGCCTCTCTTTCGGACCAAACAGCGGTTCCCTTTCTTTTACGACTGGTTGTGATACTGATGTTTCAGCCATTTTCCATTTTTTATTTAAGTCACCTCACGGTGATTAATTTTTTTGCTTCTTAAAATAAGGTTCATAGTATTGTAGACCCCGGTCCAGCATTTCTGTGACACCATTACCGGTAATAGTTGATCCGCTAATAGCATCAACCTGATGAGCAGGTTCCTGGATTCCTCCTTTCTTTACCTCTACAGACACAAATTCACCGTTCTCATCATACAATTTCTTACCAATAAATTGTGCCGAAAATTTTGGATTGTCCTTGATTTCCGCACCAAGACCCGGGGTTTCACCTTTATGGTCGAAAGCCGCTCCGGAAATGGTATTGAAATCATCCTCCAGGGCAATGCTACCCCATATTTCGTCCCATAGACCACTACCCCTCACACTGACTATGTATATTTTGCCTGCCTGACCGTTGTAGATATAAATGGGCAGGCGTTGATCTGCGACCGGTTTCTTTCTTTCCCTGGCCATGTCAATTTCTTCGGCGATAACGCCATCAACAACATTACCATTCATATCCACTACAATCTGTTCGATCTGATCATCGAATATTGTCTGCACCTGATCATCACTCATAGTTGATGCTTTTGCATCGAGGTTTGATTCGATGGCTGATAAAATGGCTTTCTTATTATAAATAGCTTCATTACGATCGTGGATAGGCTTTAAACCGGTTGCTAAAAGCGAGAGGATCAAAGCAACCACCATGGTTAGCACTGTAACAAAAATGAAGATGTATCTTGTACTATGCACGTTTTAATCTTTTTGAAATATTACCCTGAATGACAAAGTGATCGATCAGGGGAGCGAAAGTATTAAGAAGCAAAATTGCCAGCATCCAACCTTCCGGATAAGCCGGATTGAGCACTCTGACAATGATTCCTATAAAACCTATCAAAAAGCCATAAATCCATTTGCCCCGGTTCGTTGTAGCGGCGGTCACCGGATCCGTAGCCATAAATGCCATCGCAAAAAAGAAGCTTCCCATGTAAAAATGATAGTACCAGGGTACACTCATAAACGGAGTCGCATCCCATACATTTAAAAGTAATGCCATGACTATTGCTCCGAAAACCATGCTGATCATAATACGCCAGCTCGCAATTCCGGTCATAATCAGGAATAGGGCTCCGATGATGATCAAAGGTTTTGAAGTTTCTCCGATGGATCCTGGAATTGTTCCCCACCACATCTGGGCCTCCGAATATACATTTGACACCGCTTCCCATCCCCCCTGATAGGCGAGAATCAAAGGGGTAGCCCCAGTATAGCCATCAACGACACGTCCGGCGCTATTGAAAGTTTCACCACCAAATAATCCAAATAGCCCATTACAGAGGTCATGCCAGAGACCATATTCAACGGGTGACCCTGCCTGAGTTGAGGCAATTCCTGATACCCAGACTTCATCTCCTGAAATCGTGGTTGGATAAGCAAAGAAAACAAAGACCCTTGCCAGCAGGGCAATATTCCAAATGTTCATACCCGTTCCTCCAAAAGCTTCCTTACCAATCCAGACAGCAAATGCGACCGAAAGTGCAAGGATCCAGAGGGGCAGATCGGGAGGCATTATCAGAGGAATGAGGGCACCACTTACCAAAAACCCCTCTTCGATACCATGACCTTTTTTATAGGCATAATAAAATTCAATACCCAAACCCACTACATGAGTCACTATAAAAATCGGAAGTAATTTACCGATACCGAAAAACAGTTTTAGATGAAAGCCATCCAGAAGCCCGGTATTTTCACCAATGGCTATGAAATGCTGGTGCCCGATATTGTAGCAACCAAAGACATAGGCTAGCTGAAGTGCGATTACTACAAATACCATCGTACGCTTCAGGTCCATCCCATCTTTAATATGGGTTCCACCGTGGGCTACATCATCCGGAGTAAAGAGGAAAGTGAAGAACCCATCATATAAGGTATGTCCAAACGTACCTTTCTTAGGCTCAAGCTTTTTAACAAATTTTAAAATCTTACTCATCGTCGTTGGTTAGTGATCTATCCCTGTTCTCGCATTATATCCAGACCGGACCTTAAAATATGTTGGAGTGGTTGCTTTGAAGTACACGCAAACTCACAGAGTGCGACATCCTCTTCGGATAACTCACGTATGCCAAGACCCTCCATGCGTTCAAAATCTTTGGTGAGTATTGCTTTCATCAGATGTTGTGGATATATATTCATGGGTAGGAGCTTTTCATACTGACCGGTCATGACAAATGCCCTCTCTTCACCATGGGTATTGGTATTCACGGAATACTGCATTTCACCAAACAGAAATCCCGGAAATGTTCTGGATACACTAGGTCTCATTTTCAAAGGCAGCAACCATCCAAAGAGTTCATACTCTTTTCCTTCCGGTATTACGGTTATCTGATCATCGTAAAAATTAAGGAAGCCACTAAGGTATTTGGCTCTTCCCGATAATACATCACCTGAAATCACCCGGTCTGCATCGCTAACTCCCTGGTCGGCCAGAAGATCCCCTAGATTGGCACCCTGGATTGTTTGTATATAACGGGGTGTTTTTAAAGATTCACCTCCCAGAGCAACAATCCTTGATACGTTAAATCTTTGCTCGGTCACCAATTTACCAAGGGTGATTGTTTCCTGTGTACCCAGCACCCAGACCTGGTCCTTGCTACTGATAGGCTGGATGTGGTGAATCTGAATACCTACATTACCGGCAGGATGTGGTCCGGCAAACCAGTGCTTTCGGGCAATGGGTACGTTGGTAAAAGCTGCCGGTGGTGCAACTTTGCCATTAGCATCCAATCCGACATGGACCTCACCATTCGTTAACTTTGAAAGCAACTTAACTCCCATCGCAAACGCAGCTTCTTGTCCTTTAATGACCAATGCTGGATTCGGTGCCAATGGAGCTGTATCAAAAGTTGAGATAAAGATATTGTCAGGCACTACATCATATTCGGCGACAATATCAAATGGCCGCTGCCGGATCATAGTCCAGCCACCTGATTCCAGCAAAAATGTTATGAGCTCTTCTCTACTGATTTTATCCAGGTCGATCGGAGGCAAAGATTTATACTTTTGAGCTTTATCCGTCAAAATAACTATCTCGGAAACCGATCTTTTTTCACCACGCTTGATAAGTGCAATCTCACCACTGACCGGTGAGACATATTTAATCTCCGGCCTTTTTTTGTCAAAAAATATTTCCTGGCCTGCCAATACTTCGTCACCTTCCTCAACTACAATCTTCGGAATAGGCGACATACCGATAAAATTTTCAGGTTGAAGGGCAAACGTTCTGACTGCACTTTCAGACAATTGTTCAGAAGGTGCTCCTTTCAGTAAAATATTATGGCCCCTGGTGAGTCTGATGAAACTGCCATCAACAAAATCAGGAACCTTAGCCCCGGGAAGCAGGCGGGAAAATGATCCTGAATCGGAGACTTTACCCTCCCGTCCAATCTTGTGCGCTTCTATACCAACCAGGTTTTCTGTGACGAGATAAACGGCAGTTATAAAGACAATTGCCGCCACCAGCATAAGTCCGATACTGAAGGAGCTTGCGGAATTACCCGCTTGCGCCATAAGAAAACCCGATGGTAAGATGCTGAACACGAAGACAATGGGAAGAATTTTACGAAATCTGATCAACACGTTGGATTTGTTTAGAATGTGAAAAGACATCAGTTAAATGCCCATTTTCAAAAACACCGCAAAGATAAAAAGCTTTTGACATAACCCTCTTTGGAAATAAGAGCGATAACTTATTTAGATCTATTCTAAATAATAATTTACCTCGTCAATCCTGGATGGATAATTTCTGATTCTGGTGACGAAATTTCCTGGACCATTGAATGAACCCTACTACTGCCAAAATCGTGTAAATCGCAAAAAGCAGCGCGATCAAAGGCAGATCCCGTATCACATAAACTACCACACAAACTGTATCAATCACGATCCAGTATATCCAATTTTCCAGAATTTTCCGGGCTACGAGGAAAGTTGCTATCACAGCAAAAGCACTTGTAAAAGCATCAATATAGGGCACGGCTGCTTGCAGGTGACTAAAAATGAAACCCAGGAGAAAGGTCCCAATAATACCGGTGATGAGATAGTACAAATGACTGACCGGCCCTTTGGTCACAATTGGAACTCCATTCCCTTCACTTTTCTCTGACCAACTGATCCATCCATATACAGACATCACGAGATAAAATAACTGCAACAAAACATCAGAATAGAGACGTGCCTCAAAGTAAAGTACAAGTAAAAGAGCTACACCCACAAAACCGAAAACCCAGCACCAGCGGTTTTCTCTGACGGCCAAAACCACATATAATATGTTAAAGAAAAAGGCTAACCACTGGATCCAGCCAAATGACACTGCAGCCTCAACGAGGTCCCGGATCACAATTGAATCAGATCAGCGGGTCAATTAAGTTTCTCCACAAATATGGAGAACGATGCCTGGGTTACCAGAGGTTCCGTATTGGCGATTACATCAACCGTGATATCTTGCTGCCCCTCTTTGTCTTTACTGTCATACTCGATCGTAATTTCACCCCATTCTCCAGGTTTGACCGGATTTCTGGGCCAATCAAGTTCTGTGCATTCACAGGCAGTTGCAACATCAATAATCAAATCGTCGTCGCCGGCATTCTTAAATTTGAAAGTGGCCTTCTTCTTTTTACCCTGTGAGATACTACCGAGGTCCATTTCCGGTTTTTCAAATTCGAGGACCGGGGTACCGTCTATACTGGCAGAACCATTGCCATTTTCCTGGAGAGGTACAGTTGATTTTTGCCTGTCGCGCCTTACTTCGATCGTCTGGGGTCCTTCGATGATTGTAAACTCCGTGCGCCGGTTGTTGCGATGTTCTTCTTCACTGCAATTCACCCCATTGGTACAACGGTTTATAATTCGTTTCTCACCATATCCTACCGGATTAATGCGCTTTTCATCAATACCTCTCAGTACCAGATATTGCCTGGCTGAATTAGCCCGCCGCTGAGATAGATTAAGGTTGTAATTGTCTTTGCCACGCGAATCTGTATGGCTCGATAATTCGATTACCATATCCGGATATTTAACCATCAGATCATAAATAAAATCAAGATCCGGCTCTGCATCCGGCAAGATTTTATCATCATCCAGATCATAGTAAATATTATTTAATCTGATGGGTTCGTAGATTGTCAGGACCTCCATTTCGGGTTCGGTCACTTTTGGCTTAGGTTTCAACCGAAACGTTCCCCGAAAGTTTTTGGATTCGCGTACTCCCACCGTATTAAAATCGGCTGTATCCGGATAATACCCCTCTTTTTCTACAATGACTTTATAACCTCGGTCCGTATCCAAAGCAAAGGTAAATTCGTTGCCTTCTTCGTTTTTCTGGACATCCGGGAAGCCCAGATCTTCAGCAATCTTCTGATACATCTTAATTGTTGCACCGGCTAGTGGGGTCTGATCTTCAAATACCGATGCCAGCAGGTTGATAATAATTTCCTTTTTACCAAAGGTGAAAATATCATCACAGCAGGTCTTACTTTTGATGGAACGGGTGCCATCACGGTTGGATACTAAGAATCCGGCATCTGCATCACCAGGAGTATAATAGAGATCATCAACCGAAGTATTGATTCCCTTACCTATGTTTTCTGCGGGCAATAACTTACTGCCGTCCCATTCACTTTTAAAAATATCAAAACCTCCCAAAGTGGGATGGCCATCACTGCTAAAATAGAGATAACCGTCTGCAAATTGTGGAGTTACCTCATCACCCGGAGTATTAACAGCTTCTCCCAGATTCACGGGCATTCCAAAACTGCCATCCCGTTCAATAGGAGCATAGAACAGGTCAAGACCACCCAGAGATCCCGGTCGATCAGACGAAAACAGGAGCACTTCACCACCAAATAAATTGGCGACAACCGGATGTTTGCTGATAAATTGACCGTTGAGCGAAGAGATGGGTTGAGGAGCACCCCAGCCTTCCCTACCGCCTGCATCGCTATAATACATATCCGACACAGTCACTTCTCCTCCCTGAGCAATGGCCCGTGTGTAGTAAATCCTGCTGCCATCAGGTGAAAAAGAAACATGACTATTGTGAAAACCTGGTCGGTTTATCTTGTCACTCATTGCTTTCCCTTTGGAATAGCCACCCTTTCCGTCTTTTCTGGCTTCCATTATCTTGGCATGGTAATCCTCACTTTTATTGGTAACCTTTATAATAACGTCCTGATCGAATGAGACGTAAAAAAGATTTCCTTCAGCATCCACCGCCGGTGAAGATTCACTATTGCGGGTATTGACCCGGTTGCCTATGTTTTCGATCAGAAGATCGTCGGGAGTTTTAAGCGTTTTTGCAAGAACTATTCCGACCAGCTCATTCTCAATCCGGGCATTATAAACTTCGGCCTTACCACTGCTTTTCAACTCATTAAATACAAGCTCTGCTTCTTCGTATTTTGCATTTTTCTTAAGCAGCCGGCCGTATTCAAATTTCAAATCAGGATATAGTGTGGCTGTATCTTTTTGTACAATCCGTTGATACCATCGCTCTGCTCTTGAATAATCGCGCATTTTATCATGGCAGATCGCAATGCGATGAGCTATAGCAGGATCACGACTTTCTTTGTAACACTGTTCATACCAATCGGCCGCGTTATAAAAATCTAACCGGGCAAAAGCGGTGTCTGCGGCTTCCAATTTGAAGTTATAGGGTATCTCGTCAAGAGGTTGACTCCAACCCTCTGATAGTGACAGAGTTAAAAAAAAGAAGAAAAAATAAATGCGTCTCATGAGTATACTTTAAAATCGAGGACAAAAAATAACCGGATCAATCTTCGGCCTTTTATAAATGCGGAAGATGTAAGCTACCGCGATCTCAAATGCATTACTAGGTGCCTGAAGGTCTGAAAGTGTGAGATCATAACTTGCACCAACACGAAGATCTTTATAATCAACGCCAAATAACGCTTCCATAGCATCACCCAACCGATAGCCTAATCCTGCCTTTATAACGGTATTTTCTGCAGGAATTTTATATCCAACCAGACCTTGTACTGCAACATCGCTGGCCGGACCCAGTGTTTGAAACAAAACCGAAGGGGTCAAAGTTATCTGATCATTAATATCCAGATGATAGGTTCCATACCCAATTATGCTCATGGGTAAACGGGAAGAGACCCCTCCGCCACCTAGAACCGTTGCCTTCGGTTGATTGATATGCCTCGCACTGACTCCAATTCGGTAAAAGGATTGTCCGGTTGTTTTGCCCGTGACGGTCAGCCCACCTGAAATATCGAGATAACTGTTGCCCATTTCATTTTCGGGCAATTGATCCTGGGATGCCGAGTTGCTTAAAATTGCATCTTCAAACTCAAAATCTCCCCCCACCTTCTTAGATAAGGTACCACCCTGGATACCAATCGCGATGACTGTATTGCGTTCTTTGTCCAGAGCCAAATGATAAGCAGCAGAGCTCAATAACCCTCCGGTAGTAATCGTGCCTCTTCTTGAGGAAGCACCGGGATCAAAAGGTAAATATTCTGATTCTGCCTCATCCTGAAAAGCATAGAGTCCGACCCCAATCCAATCCTGTTGGCGAAAACCTTTCAAAATAGGACTATCCAGGTAAAACGAAGGAGTATTGTATGCACTTCCCCACTGATCACGATAGAGTCCACCAACCCGGATAGAGCCTGAAAATCCTCCGGTCAAAGCCGGATTATAGGTAAGGGGAGCAAGATTAAACTGGGTAAAGTGAATGTCCTGGCTATACAAAAAGCCGCTGCTGATCGTTAGCAAGACCAATTGAATGATTCTAAAATTGAATGTCATAAATTGGTACAATTAAATTCAATAGTGGATGTTGATATGGTTATTTCCTGCAAAAGTACCGGACCCCGGGTATAAAATCAAAAATACCGATTATTATTTAGAACGACATCGAATTAAATTATTGCTGCTGATGGACCTGTTTTCTATGGCTTTTAAGACTTTCTCAACCCGTTATCTGTATTTGAAAATACCAGGACGGGGCGCCAGTTATCTGTCAGCCAATCAGTTGTCTTTATGCCTGTCTTTAGTGTTTGTGCAGTTAACGCCAGTACCTGGTCAGAGCTTTCTTACTCCCAGTGATACTTTTAACCGGTCTCGTTTCCTGACCCTTGCTGCCACAGGAACGATCGTTTACGGTGCGACCGTAGTTGGTCTCAACGAAGTTTGGTACAAAGGATTTGAACGCATACCTTTTCACTTTTTTAATGACTTGGGAGAATGGAATAACATGGATAAAATGGGCCATCTCTTCACCGCCTATTTTGAAACAGAGATCAGCTATCATGGTTTACGATGGACGGGCATGAAAGACAGACCAGCTATGTGGATGGCTTCAGGTATGGCCCTGCTTTTTCAGACCACCATTGAAATGTTCGATGCCTATTCCTCCGGTTGGGGTTTCTCGAATTATGATATGCTCTATAACCTGGCCGGTATAGGTCTATTTACCGGCCAGCACCTCTCCTGGAAGGAACAACGTATCCGGATGAAAATTTCATCCTGGCCCAGACAATATTCCGGTGTGCCCATTATGGGACAAGGCGCTCAATCTGCGAGTTCTCTCAAAACACGAACTGACGATCTTTTTGGCACAGCTTTTTTTGAAAGATATCTGAAAGATTACAATGCTCAAACGGTCTGGGTTTCGGTCAGTCCTAAAGCCTTTATGACCGATTCAAAAATACCCGCCTGGCTGAATCTGGCTATCGGCTATGGATCAGAAAATTTGTTTGGTGGATTTTCCAATACATGGACGGAGAACGGAGTTATTTTTTCGGCACCCGCAAATCAGTATAAGAGATATCGTCAATGGTACATTTCACCGGATATTGATTTTAAAAAAATTCATACTAATAATGCTTTTTTAAAAACTTTATTTACAGTACTAAATATTTTTAAAATGCCCGCACCGGCACTTGAATATAATTCATTAGGAAAATGGAGATGGCATTGGCTTTTTCTGTAATCTGATTAGATTCATTCTGACAAAATGTGGTGGGTGAATTGTTTAACTGATGAATGTCTAAATGGTGTTCTGGTATTTTGGTTTTGTGGTTCTCAGGCCAACAGATTTCTCTTCCACCCCTCATCAGGCAGTTAAATTCTCTAACACTCCGGGAATCCGTGCTTTTAGTGGATTTATGGGTCTCGTGGTGTTGAATTGCTTAACTTTGGAATTGTATTATCAGTTGACTTACAATAGTTAACTAAATTAACTAACTTATTTTGAGAACCAATTTTTCCAATTTGTTGTAATTCATCATTATTTTGAACACAGTGAATCTGTTTACATTTTAATTACCTACCATAAAAAGAGCATTGGAAAATAAGAATTTTCCATTTTCCCAAAAGCCTCTGAAAAGCGGATCATCTACCATATAGATGATCGAACCCTTTCCTTTTTCTTCAACAGCAAAGGATACCGATCCCTCTAGTTTTTTCCGCACGTTTTTACCGGCAAAACCAAGTACGAGAGGGTCATTTTCAACTGAAGAGACATTCCAGGCATTTTTCTGAAGCTGGAAAATATCACTCCCGGTCTTTAAAGAAAAATA
>JBGTCB010000045.1:0-1957 GCA_041748995.1 Saprospiraceae bacterium
TTGGATATTGTAAGGTGCATAATTGCACATTGATTACAAACGAAAGCAAGACGAAAAATAATAAGATTCCAGCTGTATCCGAAAGAAATGGAGTGAGGTGTATTGATATTAACGACTTTCTGATTGAACGAGGTTTGAAAATGGAAAGAAAGAAATAAAGAGTACTGGAGTTGCCAACCATTCACCGTCACACGCATATCAGGCCAGCAATCCCAGGCTAACAAATGTCTCAAAGATATGGTTGTCAAACTCCATGGAGATCAGGACGAAGAAACACAACACTAACGCTCGCCCGAAATCTGTTTTGGTGAGTTCCAACCTGTTAAGTCTGAATTTAAAATTTGCTAAGTCAGATAAATATTGGATCCCGTAAAGATTATTGGATAAGATCAAGCCAGTCAAGGAAGGGGAGGGGTAACCAAATTGGAGCTTGCAGGGATTTGACAACCTTATCTTCCAGAGTTAGTTCCAACCATTTTATGTATCTTTTTTCTTCCTGAAGCGTTATAATGCCGAATCAACACTTTATATCGGGTATATGATGGTTCGCTCAATGGTGATGGTGATCTCGACAATGCTGCTTCTGGTTGGTTGCCGCAAGGATACCCCGGCTGACCCAATCGCTGAAATACCCTACAATCCTACTCCAGTGATGTTGCAGGGACCGGCCGGTTTTCCACAGATGGTCATTCCAGCCGACAATCCGACAACGATGCAAGGTATTGAGCTGGGCAAACGCCTGTTTTATGATCCGATTCTATCCGCTGATTTTACGATGTCGTGTTCTTCCTGTCATCTGCCAAAAGGTAATTTCACCGATAATCTTTCATTAAGCACGGGTGTCGACCAGATTGCCGGCCGAAGAAGCTCGATGTCCTTGGTGGACATTGGTTTCGCTGACCAGGGTCTCTTTTGGGACGGTCGCAGTATGACGCTTGAAGATCAGGCTCTGGTCCCGGTTGAAGACTCTATTGAGCTGCATAACACCTGGCCTGAAGTCGTCGACCGGCTTAAAGACCATGATCTTTATCCGGAGTTGTTTCGCAGAGCCTTTGGCATTGAAAAGAAAGAAGAAATCACTAAAGAACTGGCAGCGAAAGCAATCGCCCAGTTTGAGCGGAGCCTGATCAGCAGCGGCAATTCAAAGTATGATCGCTTCTTTCGCGAGGAGATTAAACTTTCAGATGAGGAGTTTCTCGGCTTTGTCCTGTTTTTTGATCTCGACCCCGGTATAACCGACGCGGAGTGTGGTCATTGTCACAATGCGCCCTTATTTACGACCCATCAGTATTTTAATAACGGAATCGAACAGGTACCTGATCTCAACAGTTTTCCGGATCAGGGCCGGGGAGCGGTGAGTAAAGTCGAATTTGACAATGGAAGATTCCGGGTTCCTACGTTGCGAAACATTGAATTTTCTGCTCCCTACATGCATGATGGACGTTTTCAAACCCTTGAAGAGGTCGTCGATCATTATAATTCGGGAGGTCATTTTCAAGTCAATAAGGATCCCTTAATCCGTCCACTCGGTTTGCTCGATTATGAAAAAGAGGCTTTGATTTCCTTTATAAAAACACTTTCCGACACGACTTTTCTGACAGATCCCAAACATAAGGA
The DNA here is from genome assembly GCA_041748995.1 of Saprospiraceae bacterium. Taxonomy (GTDB): domain Bacteria; phylum Bacteroidota; class Bacteroidia; order Chitinophagales; family Saprospiraceae; genus JABDMH01. Next base: position 1,618 of record JBGTCB010000045.1, read on the forward strand.
TCCCTTCCAGTAATTATAGGGCACCTCTATTAACCTCTTATAAATTTTTACTCATTCAAAGGTAATTGAGGTGTCCAAATATGATAACGTCGTTCTCAAGGCGGCTATCCTGCTGGTGGAAATCCGTTTGGTTATTGATCTTTAATAAGTTGCACAAGAGAATGGTCGCCAATAAAAACATCAGAAAGTACCCCGGATCCGTTTTTGAGATGGACCTGGGCATAGGTAACTTTTGATGTATCGGCGAGTGCTTCCTGGTAGATCCTTTCCGCCTCCGGAGCTTTCTTTTCTTCCATGTAAAAACGATCAAACGGAAAGGCTATATAGACTTTTTGCTCTT
>JBGTCB010000046.1:0-6989 GCA_041748995.1 Saprospiraceae bacterium
ACAGCAGAAAGTGAAGCCCAGATTGCCAATTTAGATGCCGACAATAAATTAAAAGATTTACAGTTAGCCCAAGCCGCCAGGATACGACTCGGACTAGTGCTCGGAATAATTCTTCTGGGCATCATTGTAACATTAATCTGGCGTAATAGCATAATCCGCAAAAGATCCAATGCAGAACTTAGACAAAAAAATAAAATAATCGAAGACAACCTGCATGAAAAAGAAATTCTGCTTCGTGAAATACACCATAGAGTAAAAAACAATTTACAGATTATCTCATCTTTGCTCAGTTTACAATCACGGAATGTTGAAGATTCTGCTATAAAAGATGCGATGAAGGCTGGCCAGAACCGCGTGCATTCAATGGCTCTTATTCATCAAAATCTTTATCAGGAGGGAGATCTAATTGGTGTAAATACAAGAGATTACATTGCAAGGCTGACTGCAAGTCTCTGGCATTCCTACAATATTGAAGAGGAGCGCATTTCTCTGATCACGGATATCGATCCATTAAGGCTTGACGTAGATATCATGATCCCTATGGGATTAATTTTGAATGAGCTAATCAGCAATGCTTTAAAATATGCCTTCGTGGATGGCAAGCCTGGTTCTGTACATATCAGCCTGCAAGCTGAAAATGACAGCCTGAAACTAGTTGTTAAAGACGATGGACCCGGATTTGAACAACTGGCCCCTGAAAAAACCAAAAAATCCATGGGTATGAAACTCATTCATGCTTTTACCCAAAAACTACGTGGTCATCTCGAAATAAATAGCAACGGAGGCACGGAAGTAGTACTTCGGATTCCCGGAAAGGTTGCAGCATAGTTTACCGGGATGATCAGGTTTTACTTCTTTGGCTTCAGCTCTCGATTAAAAAACGCCATCATCTGATGCGTGGTCTTAACCTTAAGGTCACCTGTCCAACCATGGCCCCCGCCTTCCACCAAAATCAATTCATGGGGAACATCGCCCCTCCTTAAGGCATTTTCAAACCGGCGTGCCTGCTCGACAGAAACAAAAGGATCAGCATCACCCTGAAAAAACTGTACCGGTGGATCGTCCTTGTCGACGTAAGTCACCACTGACATCCTTGTGAGGTGAGACAGTTCCGGATCCGCACTGCCAACAAAATCTGCCAATACCTGCTTCAATGGTTTTTTATAGTACTCCAGCACGTGAGCTTCCATCTCGGGGCTTAGTTTTGCCCGGGGCAGGGTGAAATCGGCAGCACTAAAATAGCTCACCACCGCATGAACCCGGCTTGAAAATCCCGAAGAACCCCCATTCCCCTCTAGGCTGTCTGCCGGGTCGGTCATGCCCACCATAGAAGCCAGATAACCTCCCGCAGATTCTCCCATCACCCCTATCCTATTCGGGTCTACATTTAATGATGTTGCATGTTCCCGTAAATAGCGCACGGCTGTTTTGGCATCATGTACCTGTAAAGGCCAGGCAAATGCCGGAGCAAAACGGTACCCGACTGTCACACCGACATACCCGGAATCGGCAAACAAACGGATCCAATGATGCCCATGAGATTTGTCACCGGCCTGCCATCCCCCACCATGAAAAAACACGATGACTGGATAGGGACCTTCACCCGTATTAGGTTGGGCCAGATCGAACTTCAAATCAACTCCTTCCACATGACCATAGATGATATCTTTCCGAATGGAGATTTCGTCGGGCTGTTGAGCCTGCAATGATATCAGGTTAAGGCACACCAAAGTCGCCATATTGCAGAATACCTGATATCCCATAGACCACATATGAGTAAATTTAAATTTCATTTGCAAACCATGGGTTAGTTCTATGTCTCCCGGCTAATGCTGCATATCCATCCTGGTTCATACCCTTATCGCAACAAGAGAATCGATTAAATCGATATGCAGTTGACTGTTTAGGAGGCTAAATGCATTAGAAAACTGTAAAGGATCGGATTAGCCCAAGCATTCTGCACGTAGTTGTGCTCTATCTTTACCAGTACCATTTAGCAGTGATAACTACACTTCCCTTACACCAACAGATCGCTAAACTGTCCATTGCTATCACCAAATCGATCCACCTCAATATCCATCGCAGTGAGTAATGTATGATGAAGATTTGCTAACGGAGTTTTATCCGCATAACGAATATTGTGTCCGGTTTTTAATTTTCCGCCTCCGGAGCCTGCCACCAAAATCGGAAGGTCAAAAGGTGAATGACGCATTCCATCGCGCAATCCGGAGCCAAACATGATCATACTATTGTCAAGCAGTGTACGATCTCCCTCTTTTATGGAGTTCAGCCGTTCAAGAAAATACGCATATTGTTGCATATGCCAGTATCCAATTCGCGCATACTGTTCCATCAGACGAGGATCTGATTTATGGTGAGAAACGGCATGGTGTGTATCATGTACGCCATCAAGGAATGAGAAATTACGGTTGCTCGCAGAATTACCTAACATAAAAGTGGCAACTCTTGAAGCATCGCTCCAAAAAGCCAAAACCATAATATCAATCATCAGTCTGGCTTTCTCAGTGACATCCACACCTTCCGAATACTCAGCCCACTCATCAATCCGAATATCCATGCACTGGAGTTCATCTCTCATATCCGGCGTGATCTGGGCTTCAAAGTCTGCCAGACTATCCAGATTGTCCAACCGCTTTTCGATCGATCGCACCGCATCCAAATACTCTCCTATCTTGTTCTTATCTTCAATGCCCATCTGTTTATTTAAGCGCTGTACGTCATTTTTTACAACGTCAAGGACACTTTGTTTGTAGGGGTCATTTTCGGGCTGTTTTTTACCCGGTACGTAATTTCTGAACATCCGATCGAAGGCCATCCGTGGATCAATCTCCCGCGAACAGGGTTGGGTGGCACTTTGCCAGGATATCGCACTACCATACAGCCGGGTAATACCGGTTGATTTGCAGACGCCACTGCTCATCCGGTCCAGTCCGTATTGCAAGGAAGGAAATAATGAATTTTTTCCAATATGGTTGGCCATGAGTTGATCAACGGAAATGCCACCGCTATCAACATTGGAATCAACGGTGCGTGCAACCGGCATGGAGGTTAAAAAATTAGCCGTCTTGGTAAAATGACCTTCAACTGTACCGACACTGTTTTTGTTCACCATACCTCCCAGAACCAGGATCTTATCTTTGACATGTACCAAAGGCTGTAATAGTGGAGAAAGTTCAAAATTAGCTCCGAATTGTGCTGGTGTCCAACGGTCCGGATGCACTCCATTCGGCATATAGACAGCAGCAAATCGCTGGGGTCTCTTGTAATTGTTACCAAGGGGAGTATTCGCCAGCAATTTATTTGGTACGAGTGATTCTAAAAACGGCAAGGCAATGGTTGCTCCTATACCTCTCAATACATTTCGTCGACTAATTCGATTTGGTGAAATCATCATTTATTTTTTAATATAAAGTTCTGTCATATCACTTCGACGGTGCCTGAATGGATAACTATTTACCAGGGATAGCACCAGTTGTTCACTGTTAAAATCATTCTCCAAGAGTCCGGTTGTCATATCTCTTAAGACCTGCGAATCGGTAAAGGCTATGCCTCTTCCCAAGGCGTATGACATCATTTTCCTGGAAAAATTCTTTGCGAATTTCTCTTTCTCTCCGGTTAAATATTCGCGCAATTCAATCGGCCCATTGACCTCCGTACCATTGACCATGACAGCAGTTGGATCGATCGTAGCCAAACCTTTGTAATAGGTGCGCCAGCGACCCACTGCATCAAAATTTTCCATTACAAATCCAATCGGATCCATTTTATTGTGACATCCTGCACATGCCGGTGATTCCCGGTGTTTTTCCAAAACAGCACGAACATCCAGTTCGTCATGCTTTCCATCGCTGTCTTCGCCTAATTCCGGTACGTCAGGTGGTGGTGGTGGTGCCGGTGTACCTAAAATCTGATCAAGCACCCATTGACCTCTAAGCACAGGACTGGTGCGATTAGGAAGTGATGTCGCCGTAAGGACAGCACCCATTCCTAAAATTCCTCCTCGTCCATGAGAAGCCACATTGACCGGTCGAAACTCAGAACCTTCGACTCCCGGTACTCCATAATATTCGGCTAAAGATTCATCCAACAGGCTATAATCGCTGTTCAAGAGTTCCAGAAGGTTGCGTCGCTCTGTAAATACATAATGGAAATAATCGATCACTTCTTTCTTCATCGACTTCCTCAAGGCATCGGTAAATTCAGGAAACAATCTTTTATCAGCCATCGGGTTAGCCAGTGTCTCCTCCACTCCCAGCCACTGGGGGGCAAAGGACTCTGAGAAACGTTGAAACTTTGGATTATGCATCATCCTTTTGGCTTCCCTGTTCAGGATCTGCGGATCATGTAAATCTTCGTAGTAGGCAGCCCGAAGCAAGGTATCATCCGGCATGGAAGACCATAAAAAGTACGACAGCCTCGTGGCCAGTTCAAGATTACTGATTGGATATGGTTTGTGTATCGGCGCATTAACCTCCGAGCGATAAAGGAAGGTCGGTGAAACAAGAACTCTCTTGAAAGTAGTGGCTAAGGCTGTTTTGAATCCATCACGCTCCTTCCAAAGACCGTCAAAATAAATTTCATCAAAAAAGCTCAGTAATTCCGATTGCTCTTCCTGTGAAAGAAAGCGACGGTAGGATTGATTTGCAAAAGGTAAAATTATTTCTTTAGCCCGGGTAGATGGCGCTGACCATCGCACCAGCTCATTGGAAATTGAACTTCGCACCCAATTAACCAACCTTCGGATCAGACCGGGCCGATATGATTGAGGGACCAACTTTGACCACACTTCCGCATCATTCTGTGCCAACTTCATGATAGAATCAGCGGCCATGTAGTAGCGTTCGATGATCAGTGGAGTCATAAAAAGAGCTCCTGCCTGGTTATCAAAACCCTCTCCTCCGGATCCGTCCTTTGGGAAAAAGCGCATGGCATCAAAATCGACTCCAATCAAATCTTTTATAGTAAAGGCATATTCCCGATTGCTCAACCTCCGTACTACAGAGGGACCAGGATCGGGTGATCTCAAAGCCTCATCCAAAATACCGTTGATCAGATTAATGATGCTTTCCTTTTCCTCTTTCGACATCCGGGGCTTGTCAGGAGGTGGCATTTCACCGGTTTCGATCTGATGCACCACATTCTGAAACAACTCACCCTTGCTTGTTACGGAGGAAACATAATAATAAAGGTCAAGATCAAGACCACCCTTCTTATCTGCTGCGTTATGGCAGGATGTGCAGTGTTTACGGAAAACGGGGAAAGAGATCGCTCTCCATCGCCTTTCGGCTTCGTTATCCGCAAATGTCTCAGTAATCAGCAATCCACAAAAGAATACAACTAAAATCCCGGAAAAGACAATCTGCGTTCGTTTCACAATATCAACATCATTCAGTTGTCTAAGATACGGCTTAACGGGAGACCAATTTTGAGTTTTTCCTGAAATTTTACTCCTTAATAATAAAATTACTTACTAATTCACATCATTCCAGAGCTAAATCAGGATTCAGATGAGGTAATTTTTCCGTATTGGCCATTTTGTCGACCATCACCACCCCCAAATTTATTGACGATAATCCTTAAATTCAGAGTAGATTACAGCAGAAGATTAGCCAGCTAGTGGTTGCCAAATTGATGATCGGAAGAATTAAATCCATCTGGAAAAATACGCTTTCGCTCTCTATAAATTTACAAATCATCAAGGGCAAATTTTGACATTCGGGCTACAGGTAAAACTACGTGGTTGATATCAATTCTAATTTGCCCGGTAAATTTTTCTTTCTTTCTCTGTTTTTTCCAGCTCAATGATTGCTTTTGGATAAGCTGCCCTCATGCCATCTGGTATTAGCGAATAACTGACTGGGGATTTATCGTTCAGATGATACTGAATCTGTAAGCTCTTTAATTCCTCCGAGGGCAGAATGTCAAACAAAGATACTTCTAGTAGCTCCAGGTGGTTTACCATACCCAGGACATCACCCGGAAAAACGATCATACCTTCCTTGAGGCTTATGCTGGGCGGATCAAGATTCTGATAAGCCATCACTGTGCCATCCTGATGCAATATCTCCAGAGAGCTTTGTCCCATAATTCGATCGATTTTTCTTATGGCATTTGGAATGCAGGTAACCACGCCCTTTCTCATAGCATAGACATAGTCACCGTCATTTAAAGCAAAGAAATCCGTATTTTCTGTCACATCAGAATATCCTGATGGGTACACTCTGAATGGTGTCGAATCACCAATTGGAATTAAATAGGGGAAATTGAGGGAAGGTTCAGTGGTTGTAGTATCTCCGATTTTTTCCTCAATAGTCAATTCATAGTGATAATGATCCAGGGTCGGATCTACGACATTGAATTCCAATAATTTTTGACTACCCGGATAAATAATATATTCCCTGGTTCTTACCAAAGGCTGGAGATTTAAAATTCGGGAAAAATGCATCCTTAGCCGGTAAGGATAATAACTTTGATTTTTAGCAAAAAAGGTTAGTCTATTCTGATCCCGGTGTACGGTAATATCCATCGGTTCATCTATCCTTGAACTAAATAAAGATTTCCGGTTTAAGCTTTCATTTTCATAGGGGCTCATTTCCGGTTGGTGGTGTAGCTTACTTATGCGGTAATGAGACGATAGTTCGTTCACCTCCAGTGAGTCTGCCACATTCTTTATTTCCCGCTTCCCTGGCACAGCCTGATTGCTCATAATAACACTCGCGGTCAATACAGAAGAACTCGGATACCATTGACCGAAACTATTTAAACGGTAATAGCAAATATGCTCATTAATGGTACTGGGAGCCACGGATATTCCAAATGATGTACCGAAATAAAAATTTCCCCGATAATTTGCGTAGGCAATTTTTTCGCCGTTTACATAACTATAGTCAATAGTGACTCTACCTGGATTTTCCCTTTTGAATTTTTCATACTGCTGGTAAAGGTTCGCCCGGTCCTTTTTCTCCAGG
>JBGTCB010000047.1:0-9354 GCA_041748995.1 Saprospiraceae bacterium
AAGATGAAAAAACATTAAAATACATCCGGAGTCAAAGTCGGTTTCAGGCATTTCGACATACTTATCTTAAAGTTCCTATTGCAACCCTGCCATCCCCTTCACCGAACCTACTGGACAGAAAACCAATTATGTCTGCGTTTGAAAGAATTGAAGTGCTTGGTGACAAACTCGCAAAGGGGGAGTTGACAGCTGAAGAATTTGAGGCCGCGAAGGTAAAGATCCTGAATACCTGAATACCCCACTATCACCTGAAGGTAATTATTGTGGAATATAAGTTTGTACAGTTCTAAATAATTCCGAAATCTCTGTTTATATAAAAACCCATAGTGGATTTACAGAATATCAGAAGTCAGATCCTGATGAGTTGTTGGGGGACCTTCCAATTCATGCATAACCATAGTTGCAGCAATAGCCCCAACAATGGGACCAATGAATGGCCCAATCATAGGAACTAAAATCAATATATACAGTACCAAACCTATAGCTATTGCAGCACCAGAATATTTTAGGGTATGTCGATAACTGTCCCTGATTTCCAGGTGATGAACTTCATTATAGTTGTCGATCATCGCAAACCCAAGAAAGAAGCATTGAGTGGCAAAGAGAAGTACAGCTTTCAAAGCATCAAAACCCAGAATGGATAATAGTGTCTTTAGAATAATACTTACAACAAGCTCCATAGCAAAGGAAAAGATCGATACCTTGATCATGCGGATTTGTGCCTGGAGAAATCTACCCGGGGTAAGTTGTTCCTTCCGACCATCCAGTATTTCATGCGTTCGCAATGTCATATGGTAAATTAACATTTCCATTACGATAAGCACGACATATTTGTAAGCACCGGCAAACATGAATTGATAACCGCCGACAGCCAGATCTTTTACCAGTACGGTGGCCTGTAAGCCAGCCTCTAAAGGATTATGGACTTCCAGGTGACTCCACCAATCAAGGACGAGACTTAACAGATGCCAGCTAAAGAGAGCACCGAATATCAAAAGGGAGATAACCACCAGCTTATGATCCCGGAAACCTTTCCAAAGCTTATTTTCCTTCACAAACGCAGGGACATCAAGAATTGCGGAAATCGTGATGACAAATTGCCGGATATATTGGATCATAATCGGAACATTACTGAAATCAATACCTCTTTTTCAAGATATTGTCATCAATTTATTGTTTTCTTAAGATTTTGATCAATATAATCGACTTATTTTTGACCCCGATATATCAAATGAAACAATGATCAGACCATTATCATTCATCCTGCTAATTTCACTATTCTGCATTTCACTTTCTGCTCAACGCCAGGAACCTCTGGATATCACCATCAGCTTCGAATCGTACGATCCACCTTCGACCCTGGTCGTACCGGAACATCCTAAGACACATTCAAAGTTTCCGTTTATCGACATTCACAATCATCAATGGAGAATGGGGGAAGGAGATTTATCCAAGCTGGTTGGTGAAATGGATTCGTTAAATATGCAGATCCTGGTCAATCTGAGTGGTCGGGGTGGTGCTGGTCTTAAAGCAATTGTCGACAATGTGAAGTCGCAAGGCTATGAAGAACGATTTATTGTGTTTACCAACATCAACATTCAGAGTATTGACGAACCGGACTGGGCAGAGGAAACCCTAAAACAAATTGAATTTGATGTAGCCAACGGAGCCAGGGGTCTCAAGATATTCAAGAGTCAGGGTATGGATAATAAAGACAAGGATGGGCAGAGAATTCCCATCGATGATCCCCGCATAGATCCGATTTGGGCTAAGTGTGGAGAACTTGGTATCCCGGTGCTCATTCATTCCGCAGATCCCCGGCCTTTTTGGGATCCTCTTGATAGTCTCAATGAACGCTGGCTTGAGCTCAAGCTCAGACCCGGTAGGAAAAGAGACCATGATAATCCAGCGCCCTGGGAACAAATAATCGCAGAGCAACATCATATGTTTAAAAAACATCCGGAGACAAACTTTATCGCAGCACACTTTGGCTGGTATGCGAATGACCTCACAAAACTTGGTGAGTTGCTGGAAGAGATGCCCAACATGTATGTTGAGCTTGGGGCTGTCATTGCCGAACTCGGTCGTCAACCAAGAAATGCGGCCAACTTCTTTGAAAAATACCAGGACAGAATTCTATTCGGTAAAGATGCTTACAATCCTGAAGAATATTACACCTACTTCCGGGTACTGGAGACAGAAGATGAATACTTTCCCTACTATAAGCGTTATCATGCTTTTTGGCGCATGTATGGATTAGGTCTTTCCGATGAAATTCTCAAAAAAGTTTACTATAAAAATGCTGCGAGATTGCTCAGTTTGGATCTGAATGATTTTCCTCAATAAAACCCAGAGCAATCCATTCACTCCAAGAACCCGGATAGAGCAGGGCATCTCCTAATCCGGCATGTTTATACGCCATGACATTGTGACAGGCTGTGACTCCAGAGCCACAATAGAAAACTGTTTTCTGTGGTGAACCAACCAATCCTGATTTGTTCATTTGAGTTTGTAGCTCTGCTGGTGTTTTCCAAAAACCTGAATCATCCATATTCAGACTGAAAGGATGGTTTGTCGCACCTTCAATATGACCGGCGACCGGATCAATAGGTTCAACTAAACCCAGATACCTTTCTTCGGTTCTTGCATCAACCAATTTCCATTCTCGTTCCTTTCTGATCTGATTGATTTTTTCGGCGTCAATCGACATCCACTTGCGGACATCAGCTGTGAAGGAGCCATTTTTGTCGTCAGGTATTTCATTACTGACCGGTAATTGAAGATTGATCCAGTTAACCCAACCACCATCGAGCACTGCCACCCGATCATGACCTAACCAGCGAAAAATCCACCAAAGACGGGCTGCAATACTCCCGTTGCTATCATCATAGACAACGACTTGCGATTTTGCTTCAACACCCCATTTTCTTGCCAAAACCTGGAACTCTGAAATCAAGGGTAGAGGGTGACGACCGGTCACTCCCGGAATAACCGGAGAAGACAGATGCCGGTCAAGGTGAGCATAGTAGCTCCCCGGTATGTGTGCCGACCGGTATTCAAGGTCTCCCCTATCCGGTTCTCCCAGAATAAACCGGCAATCAATGATCACCCATTCAGAGTCAGAGAGGTGATTTACTACTGCTTGCGGGGAGATGATTGTATTATATTCCATTTCTACAAATCTGAATTAAATTTATCATCCAATTTAAACATCCTATCAGAAGAACGATAATTATGTTGCGGATATCTGAACTGGAGAACTACTTAATTCAAAAGCCGTTCTGGTTGTTAGACGGTGCTGTCGGTACAGAGCTTGAATCAAGGGGATACCCTTCACCCCTTCCTTTCTGGACCTCTTTTGCCGCCAGGGACTGCCCTCAGTTGCTAAAAGACATCTATCTGGAGTATCTGGATGCAGGTAGTCTAGTACTTACCGCCAATACGTTCCGGATCAGTCATTACCTTTTCGAGAAAACAGACCGCCTGGCAGAGCTTCAAGCCTTATTGATTGAGACCTGCGATCTGACCCGAAGTGTCCGCTTACGAAACCGGATACCATTAGTGGCTGCATCACTCGCTCCTCTGGAAGATTGCTATCGGCCGGACCTGACACCATCTGCCAATATCTTACATCATTATCATGAAAAACAGCTAACAACCCTTGCACCATGTAATGTGGATTTCATATTGGCAGAAACGATCAATACGCTGGCCGAAGCAGAGGTCATCATGAAATTAACTACTCAAATGTCCTTGCCACTGATACTTAGTGTGATAAGTGATGGAAAGGGATCACTATTAAGTGGTGAGCCTTTAAATGATCTGGTTAAAATAGCACATGCATATAACCCTATTGCGCTATCCTTAAACTGTAGATCTATTTACGATCTGGAATATGACGCAGGTGTTTTGTCTGATCAGTACGAAGGTCGTAAGGCCATTTACTGCAATGCCTCCGGAAAAACGGACAAGTTCTCCGGTTGGCAAGTTAAGGCAGGGTCATCCCGAGAATTGACAGAATTTATTGGTAAAATGCAAGCCCAGGGATTCAGCATATTTGGTGGATGTTGTGGAACTACTCCTACAATGATTGAAGCAATACATCAATATCTCTTAGCACCAGGAGGCTCTTAAATACTCACTGGTTCATTTGGAGTTTCCCTTATTTGATAGCTACCGTTCCAGCCGTCTGTCTTTGTAGATATCTTCAGTCAATTACCACCGAGCAAAGCTGGTGTAGAGCATGCTTGATATTGCAGCACAAGTGCATCATTTCCGAAATACCTGATAATGGTGGTCAGTGAGGTGCGGAAGTGCTATCATGAGCAGGTTGCAAAATCCCCCGACTGGCCACAGTTAAGCTATTCCGGAGCTTTATACCTAATCTTAGGTATATGGAATTCTACATTATCATCATTGTATAGGGTAGCCGAATCTGGTAATTTTGCAGTTCACAAGTCGCGCCGTTAGATGCCATTAAAACTTTCAGACCTGGAGAATGGAAAGACAGCTATCCTGGAAGGTTTTTCAGTAAGTCTTTTGCATAAAAAGATGCTTTCGATGGGTGTTTCACCTGGTCAATCCATATCCATTGTGAGAAGGTTACCCATGAGGGGTAATCTTTATGTACGTATTAATGGCAGAGCTCTTGCCTTCAGACATGATGAGGCCATGCAAATCCTGGTGCGAGTTTAATGAGCGAAAAACTCCGGGTCATTACATTGGTTGGTAATCCTAACAGTGGAAAGACTACCCTATTTAATTTACTAACCGGTAGTAATAGTAAAGTTGGAAATTTTCCCGGGGTAACGGTTGAAAGGGTATCAGGTATCGCTCAGTTGCCAGATTGTGGCAATGTCAAATTAATTGATCTTCCAGGTACATACAGTCTCTTTCCGAACTCCGGTGATGAGAAGATTACTGCTAATGTGCTGGTTAATCCTTTTCATCAGGACCACCCTGATCTGGTTGTTTATGTAGCTGATGCAAATCATCTCGACCGTCAGCTCCTTGCCCTTACCCAAATTTTGGACCTGGGACATCCTACGATTCTGGTCTTAAGTTTGATGGATGAATTTGAAGACGCCGGAAGTCTTTTGGATCTTGAATACCTGCACAAGCAACTAGGTATAGAAGTCGTTGCCATAAGTAGTCGCAAGAGGCGAAATATTGACACACTGAAATCAGCCATCTGCCATGCTCTACAGAATCCTGCCCATCCGCCACGACCGATCAAAGAATTACACCGGGATGCTCTCCGTTTACTAGCTGATATCGGACAAGTTGAACCCGTAGCAAACCTCTATATGCGATGGATCTGGGCTCATCACTATGAATGGTTGGATTTTGATTTGAAATTACCTCGCTCAGAATGGAAAAGTATTCTGAAAAAAAATGACTTCGAACCTTTGAAAGAACAGGTTGAAGAGACGTTCTCGCGACTCAATACTCTGGAAGATCTGGTTAAAGATGCGGTCAAAAAGGACAGCAAGTCCCAAACAATCTCTGAAAAGGCAGACGCTGTACTAACCCATTGGCTGTCAGGACCATTGATTTTTACGGTATTGATGCTGTTTGTATTTCAGGCAATATTTGCCTGGGCTACCTATCCAATGGATCTGATTGAAGAGGCTTTTGGTCTATTGGGATTCTGGCTCAATAATGTTTTACCTCCATCAATGTTCACCAGTCTCCTGACCGATGGTATTCTGGCAGGATTGAGTGGAGTGATGGTTTTTATACCACAGATCGCCATTCTTTTTTTCTTGATTTCAATTCTGGAAGAGATCGGGTACATGGCCAGGGCAGCCTATTTGTTTGACCGGTTTTTACGAAGATTTGGTATGAACGGGAGAAGCGTTGTGGCTTTGATTAGTGGCGGAGCCTGTGCCATACCTGCTATTTTGTCTACGCGGACCATAGTTGATTGGAAGGAACGACTGATCACCATCATGGTCACTCCCTTCATTACTTGTTCTGCCAGAATACCCGTATATACTGTATTAATTGCATTCGTGGTACCTTATGAGTCCATTGGGGGAATTTTTAATACCCAGGGTCTTGCATTTGCCGGCCTCTATGTTTTAGGGATTGTGACCGCACTAGGTGCCGGATGGGTATTCAAAAAGGTACTTCGTACTGGCATGCAGTCTTTCTTCGTCATGGAATTGCCCTCCTATCGCTCACCAGACTGGAGAAGCGTCTGGAGGAATATTCGAAGTAAGGTGGGTGCTTTTATCTCGGAAGCAGGAAAAATTATTCTGTTAGTTTCCATTATACTGTGGTTTCTGGCGTCCTATGGTCCGGTCCGGCCAATGCAAGCTGCTGAACAACAAGCCGAAAGAGATGCTATCTCTCAAAATCTCAATGAACAGGACCGGGCTAATTTAATCGCTTCCCGTACTTTGGAAGCTTCGTATGCAGGTCATATGGGCAAATTTATCGAGCCGGTGATAAAGCCCCTTGGTTACGACTGGAAAATAGGAATTGCCCTGATTAGTGCTTTTGCTGCAAGAGAAGTCTTCGTTGGAGCAATGGCCACCATTTATAGTGTTGGATCAGAAGAAGATGAGTTTCGTATTCGCGAACATTTAGCCAGGCAAGTAGATCCGGTAACCGGTGAACCCATATTTAATTACGCTACAGCACTTTCACTCCTCCTGTTCTTTGTTTTTGCCATGCAGTGTATGAGTACGCTGGCCGTGGTAAAAAAGGAGACTCTGTCCTGGAAATGGCCGATTATTCAATTTATTGCTATGACACTGATTGCCTATGCCGCAGCCTGGCTGGCATTTAATTTTGCCTGATAATAGGTTGACCTGGGGATAATATCAGCCTGCATATGCGCTTTTACCGCGACCTCTTTAAATATTAAATCTGAAACGCAGCACACACTGTTCATCCCAAAGATATTTCAGATTCCCTATCTTACAACTGAGAATGTTTGATCAAAGGACGAACACCCACCGGCTCGGAGATTTTCGATGGAGAAGCTCCATAAAATCTAGAATACTAATCATGAACGAATTCCAATTTCTATGAGTATTTCTAAGCCCAAATGGATAGAATTTCTGGCAATAGTAACCATCGTAACGTTATTTACCAGTTTCACTACTTTCTTCCCCTTTCAGGATCCCTATTTCCTGATAAGGATTTCTCCACAACCTGGAGAAGAAACGGTGAGCGGTCGACTACTTATCATGTTATCTACAGACAGTACGGCTGAACCTCGATTTCAAATCTCTGATGGGCCCGCTACCCAACTTGTCTTCGGAATGGATCTGGAGGATTGGCCGGTAAATAAACCAGTGCCTGTATTGTCAGGCGACATTTATGGTTACCCTTTGCGATCGTTTCGAGATGTTCCGGCCGGTGTTTATTATGCCCAGGTGTTGCTGAACCGATACGAATACTTCAACAGAGAAGACGGGCATCGTGTCCTCCTGCCACCGGACCGGGGTGAAGGACAACAATGGAATCTTAAACCCGGCAATCCATACAGCAATCCGGTTCGGATCGAATTTAATCCCATCGGAGAGACATATACCATCAACCTCGATCAGTTGATTGAACCCATTGCTGAACCGGAAGATAGCAAGTATGTAAAGCATGTCAAGATGAAATCGGAGTTACTGTCCAACTTCTGGGGTCGTGACATTTATCTGGGAGCCCATGTACTTTTACCGGAAGGATGGGAAGAACATCCGGAGGTTCATTATCCCCTCGCGGTCTTCCATGGACACTTTCCTACCGATTTTGGTGGTTGGCGTACGACACCTCCCGATCCTGAGCTCAAACCTGACTATGTGGCTCGTTTTAATCTGCACGGTTACAATAAAATAATACAACAGGAGGCCTACGATTTCTATAAACTCTGGACCGGTCCTGATTTCCCCAGAGTCCTGGCGATCGAAATCCAGCATCCTACTCCTTATTATGATGATTCTTATGCGGTAAATAGTGAAAATAACGGTCCCTATGGAGATGCGATCACTTATGAATTGATACCCTATATCGAAGAAAAATTCCGTGGAATTGGTGAAGGATGGGCCAGGTTTACCTATGGGGGCAGTACAGGGGGCTGGGAGGCCCTGGCAGTGCAAGTCTTTTATCCTGACGAATATAACGGTTGTTATGCAGCCTGCCCGGATCCCATCGATTTCAGGGCCTATTGCCTGGTCAATCTTTATGAAGATAAAAATGCCTACTTCCTGGATAGCCCTTTTAAGAAAACTCCGAGGCCTGGCCATCGGAATTACCTGGGCCAGGTTAGCTCAACAGTCGAAGAAATGAATCTAAGGGAATTAGCTTTGGGAACAAAAAGCCGATCAGGTCAACAATGGGATATCTGGGAGGCGGTATACAGTCCGGTTGGAAAAGACGGATATCCGCAACGAATATGGGACAAGGAAACCGGTGAAATTAATCATGAGGTCGCTGCCTATTGGCGGGAAAACTATGACCTCGCCTATATTTTGAAAAGAGATTGGAAAAAAAATGGTAAAAAATGGCAAGGTAAAATCCATTTATATTGTGGCGATATGGACAACTATTATTTAAATAATGCAGTATATCTGGCCGAAGAAATTCTCGCAGGGACAACTTCTCCACATTACGATGGAGAAGTGGATTACGGTGACCGGGCAGAACATTGCTGGAACGGCGATCACTCGCAACCTAATTATATTTCACGGCTACGGTATAATCAAATGTTTATTCCCAAATGGGCAGAAGAAGTAAAAACCAGAGCTCCTAAAAATGCAAATCTGACTAGTTGGAGATATTGATGAATAGCTTTGAAACCGATTAGAATTTCACAGCCAGTTTAGATCAATCACCACCATTATACAACATTAGCCTTATTCGATTACTTTAAAGGTAGTACGTCGATTTTCCTGATGTTGTTCTTCAGTGCATTGCTCACAAATACAATCATTTGCGAGCAAAGATTCTCCGTAACCTTTGGCAACCATACGGTCTGGTGAAATACCATCAGTAATTAAATAGTCAACTGCTGCCTGAGCGCGGGCCTGGGAGAGGCGAATATTATAATCTTCCGGAGCCCGGCAATCCGTGTGAGAAGACAATTGAATTTTAATATGCGGATTTATTTTTAAAAGATTGGCTAGTGTATCTAAAGTTGGCTTGGCATCATCGCGAATAAAAGATTCGTCCAGATCGTAATAAATATTCTCCAATAAAATTTCTGTGTCAAAAAATATTTTATCAAGCAGGATACGCTCTTCGTATTTCTGAATCCGCTTCGTAGAATCAATTATGATATTGTTGGTAGAAAAGAACAATTCATTATTAAAAAATCCGTCATGGGATACAAACAACTCATATTCTTTCTCC
>JBGTCB010000048.1:0-12833 GCA_041748995.1 Saprospiraceae bacterium
AAAGCGGGATGGTGAGCTACCCAGAAGAGGGCTTTGACTTTTTAGGATTTACGCATTACATGAGTAAAAGTCGAAGAGGGAAGAACATATTAAAGCGTAAAACGAGCAGCAAGAAGCTCAAGCTGTCATTAAATAAGATATCTGACTGGATCAAAGTGAATAGACACTTGCCAATCAAAGAACTTATCAATGATATAAACCGAAAAATAAGGGGCTATTATGAGTATTATGGAATCACTTTCAACAGTCGCAGCCTCGAGAAGTATTATGTACAAGTAGAGCGGATGCTTTATAAGTGGATAAATCTCAGAGGAGGAACACGACTTAAATGGGAGTGGTATTCTAATATAGTCAAGAAATGGTTGCCCTTATTACGTCCAAAAATATATCACAGCTATCTATTAGCGAAACCGTGATTGGAGGAACCGTGTGCGGGAAAACTGCTCGCACGGATCTGTGGGGGTGCGGGGAGGTAACGAACCGCCCTACCCGGACAATGGGTTTTCGTAGTGAGAGGTAAAAATGCAATAAAGACGGGTGCTCCAAGGGCTTTTTGACTCGCAGACATGGTCACCATCATGGTGAGAATCAAAAAGGGCTTATGTCCCGTATTTTGCAGCAGTTTTACCTCGTAATAGATAATCTAATGCATAATCCGGGCTAAACCAATATCTTTTTTACCACATTTCCATGCACATCCGTCAGACGATATCTTCGACCCTGGTGTTTAAAAGTCAGGAGTTCGTGATCGATACCCAGGAGGTGCAGCAAGGTGGCTTGAAAATCGTGAATATGGACCGGATCACTCGCCACATTGTAACCAAAATCGTCAGTTTCTCCGAGGGTCATTCCTTTTTTTATCCCGCCACCAGTTAACCACATCGTAAAACAACGCGGATGATGATCGCGGCCATAATTGGTCGAAGTCAAAGTACCCTGTGAATAGTTGGTTCGGCCAAATTCACCACCCCAGATAATCAGGGTGTCATCCAGAAGGCCCCTCTGTTTGAGATCGGATACCAAAGCAGCGGATGCCTGATCGGTGTCACGGCACTGAGCCCGGAGTTCTTTGGGTAAGTCAAAATGTTGATCCCAGGCGTTGTGGTATAATTGAATAAACCTGACACCCCGTTCCAGCAACCTGCGGGCTAACAGGCAATTTGCAGCATATTTTCCGGGAATCCTGGATTCAGGACCATACATCTCATAAATATAATCCGGCTCATCGGACACATCCATAACCTCCGGAACCGAGGTCTGCATCCGGTATGCCATTTCATACTGGGCAATCCTGCTGGATATCTCCGGATCCTGGATTTCTTCAAATCGTTGGGACTGCAGTTCCTGAAAATAATCGAGGCTACGTCTTCGACTGGTGGGATCAATACCTGGTGGATTATTTAAATATAAGACCGGATCTTTAGCCGGTCGGAACTGGACTCCCTGATGCAGAGAGGGTAAGAAACCGCTACCCCAAAGTCGATTGAAGAGAGGTTGAGGGTCTTTTTTCCCTGTGCCAACCGATAACAAGACACAATATCCCGGCAGATTTTCATTTTCACTGCCCAGGCCATAGCTCAACCATGAACCAATACTGGGGCGACCAGGCTGCTGACTGCCCGTTTGAAAAAAGGTCAAGGCCGGATCATGGTTGATGGCTTCCGTATGCATGCTTTTGATGAAACACAAGTCATCGGCTATTTCACCAGTATAGGGTAAGAGCTCGCTCAGCCAGGCTCCCGATTCACCATATTGCCGGAACGAAAACCGGCTTCCCGCCAGAGGAAAAGACTTCTGCCCGACTGTCATACCGGTGATCCGTTGTCCCTGTCGTACGGAATCCGGCAGCTCTTCTCCATTTCGTTCTATAAGCAGTGGTTTATAGTCAAACAGATCCAACTGGGATGGACCGCCACTCTGGAAGAGATAAATGACCCGTTTAACCCGGGCCGGAAAATGCAGGTTTCTCCTCATAATGCCAGGATCTTGCAGTATTTCCGATCCGGCCTTTGAATAGCCCACAGAGGTACCCAGTAAGGAGGTGAGAGCCACACCACCGATCCCGATGCCTGCACCGGTAAGAAATTGCCTGCGGCTCATGCCCAAAGAACTAGACAATTCAGAGTTCTGATGTTCGTCTTTTAAATCTTTAAATTTCATAACTGTCTTTTTTCAGGCTTCAGGCATTCGGTTCGATGCAATTTTAACGCCGTGTGACGACTTCATCAAAGTTCATCAGGATATTGCAGACAACGGTCATTGCAGCATGATCACTTCTGCTCAAATTATTAGAATCGCGAGATTCACCAATGGACAATAGTTCTCCGGCTTCCGTTGGATTTATTTCGAAATTTCTTTTTTCCTCCTGCCAAAGGTTTGCCAGCCTGGATACCAGTTCATCCGGTGGATGATGGCCGGTCATAAGTCGGTATGCCAGTGCGATCTGTCCGGGCAATTCTGCCTCTTCCTCTAGTACCCGGCTAGCCAGCACTCTGGCGGCTTCCACAAACTGTGTCTCATTCAGCAATGCCAAAGCCTGGAGAGGCGTATTAGACATCTGCCTTCGTACGGTGCAATTGTCCCGGGTGGGCGCATCAAAGACGGACATCACCGGATGATGACTGATACGTCGCCAGAAGGTGTAAAGACTTCTCCGGTAGAGATTGCTACCATGATGCTGCTCGTAAGTCGCCAGGTCCTTAGTGAACCGGGTCTTTTCCTCCCATAAACCATCCGGTTGATAAGGTTTTACACTGGGACCGCCAATCTGGTTAGTCATCAATTCGGAGGCTTTCAATACCTGATCCCTCAGCAGTTCAGCTGGTAGACGGAAGGAAGGCCCTCGGGCCAGAAGCCGGTTTTCGGGATCTTCCTGCCTTTCATTTATTGACACGATGGAAGACTGCTTATAGGTTGCCGACATTACGATCGTTTTCACCAGCATCTTTAGATCCCATCCGGATTCGACAAAAGTAGTTGCCAGCCAATCGAGCAATTCCGGATGGCTGGGAAGATCACCCTGGTTTCCGAAATCTTCCGTCGTAGTTACGATGCCCCGGCCAAAAAACAAGGCCCAAACCCGGTTCACGATGACCCGGGCAGTCAATGGATTCTGCGTGTCGGTTAGCCATTTTGTTAAACCCAGGCGGTTTGGTGGCAAATGTTTGGGGAAAGGAAATAATGATTCCGGGGTACCGGCCGAAACCCTGTCGGTAGGTGCATCATACTGACCCCGGTTTAAAATATAGGTGGCTCGTGGCTGCGGAAGATCCTGCATGACCATAACACCGAGAAACTGGTCTTCCATCGCATTCTTTAATTGCCGGTAATGCTGAAGACTGTCCTGGAGAATCAGGTATGGTTTATCCTTGCGCTGAAGGTAATGATGAGTCAATTGTTGTGCTGTGAATTTCTTCTCACCGGGATCATAGATTAATGCCACTTCCGGAGCAGTCAGGGCTTTCCCATAAATCTTTAGTTCATCGATAAGAAAATACCCATCGTCAATATTCTCTTCTGAATGGATGGTTCCACCAACGGTCAATGCGCCGTCATAGGTGATGTGTCGTTCCAGCTGGTCAAAGACAACTTTACTTTCTGCCAGTTGGCCATTCAGGTAAAATTGAACACCACCGGCACGGGCGGAACCGTCATAAGTGATGGCGATATGCGACCATTGATCCGGAGAAAGCTTTTCGCTCATCCGCGCCTCAATCAGGTTGGCGGGAAGTGAATGGGCCAGACGGAATATCAACTGACCTTCTCTAATGGCAATATCGTATCCATTCTGCCGGGAGTACTTACTACCCATCCGATGCAGAATTTCCATAAAACCGGTTTCCGGGTGAGCCTGCAACCAAAAGCTGAACGAAAAAGGATCGGAACGGCAAAAGTTGATCAAATCCGAAGGTATAGTCATACCATCGTATGCACCTGCCTTCAAAGCTTTTCCCCGTATCGAAGGTACCAGTTGTGCATCCCCTCTCACTTGATAACTTTGGTTGAGATTGTCATCTTTAACCCGGGTTTGCTTCCGGTCAGCGAGCGTCTGCTCAAAAAATCCGGCTTCAAAGTTCAGATGGGTAATCAGCCGGTCGGCTAAACCGGTTGTTTCCGGTTGGTGATTAGGTGCCTGACTATATTCATTTTCCAATGCCGGGGTGATTTCCATCTTTCTTTGTTCAAGACGTTCCTCCTGTTCCCGGATTTTCTTCTCCAGATAGGTTATTCTCTCCGCCACAGCTTCATCAGGAAGGTAAATTTCCGGACCGGTATTGCCATCCGGAGTACCCTGTCCTTCTTCGTTGGTTTGATTGAAGAAATCTAGAAATTGGTAGTATTCTTTCTGCGAGATAGGGTCGTACTTATGATCATGACAGCGGGCGCATTCCATAGTCAGACCCAGGAAAGCAGTTGCAGTAGTATGACTTCTGTCGGCAACATATTCTATCCGGTATTCCTCCGGGATGATCCCTCCTTCGGCATTAATTCGGTGATTTCGTAAAAATGCTGTCGCTAGCTTTTGTTCGTTGGTGGCTTCTGGTAGAAGATCACCGGCCATTTGCCAGGTAATAAACTGATCAAAAGGCATGTTTTCATTGAACGCTTTAATTACCCAATCCCGCCAGGGATACATGATTCGCGATCCGTCCTGTGAATAGCCATGCGAGTCGGCATAACGGGCAACATCCATCCAGTCCATAGCCATCCTTTCACCATAGTGGGGAGATTTCAGCAAGTGGTCGACTACCGTTTCCACTGCATGTTCGTCATTATCCTGAAGAAAGTCATCCATTTCCTGTAAACCGGGAGGCAACCCGGTGATGTCCAGGTATAGTCTTCGGAGCAATGTTTCTTTATCGGCCACAGGATTGGGTTTCTTCCCTGCGTGTTCCAACCGGGCGAGGACAAACAGATCCAGGTCGTTTATAGGCCAGGTGTTGTCACGGATCTTTGGAAGGGGAGGCATTACCGGAGGAATAAAAGACCAGTGTTTTTCATACCGGGCTCCCTGATCAATCCATTTTCCGATCAATGCGATCTCGTGGTCGGTGAGAGATAATTTGGAATCGGGAGGAGGCATAATGAACTCCGGGTCTGTGGTTGATATGCGTTGGTATGCCACACTCTTATGGGGTTTTCCCGGAATAAAAGCGTGGCCTCCATTTTCCAAAACATCCAGCAGCGCACTTTCTTCCAGATCAAGTCGCAGGTCTGCTTTCCGGGCATTCAGGTCGGGACCGTGGCATTTAAAACAGCGGTCCGAAAGAATGGGTTTAATATGAAAATTGAAATCAACAACTTCAGGTAAGGCCTCCGGGAAGGTGCCGGGGCCGGAATGACAGCCTGGACTCACAGCGATGACTATACAGGCGAGACTGAAGCTGTAAAGAATGGATATCCAACATGGTCTCATAGTTTATTCCTGCTTTTATAATCGATAGATTCTGGGATAAAGAGATGATGCGAATGCAAGTTATGGAATGTCGGAGCTTTAAAGCTAAGAAAATGCACTGATTTTTACCAGGAATAGTTTGATACAAATTAGTTGAGTGCCAGGTTTTGTGTAATTGATGATATTCAATTTTAAGCGGAATAAAAAGCATCGTAAACAGCAAAGCCGGAGGCCACCACTAATATTGGGGGTGATGACAATAGGGTTCGATTTCTATGGATTTGCAAGTTCAGGATTAGTCTGAGTATCAAGTACCTTCCATATCCTCTATACCGGATGACTGTGAGTCCATTACCTTTAACTATTGATTTTTCCTCTTCATGACATCAGACAATGAAATAATTGTCATGAAATAAGATTCTTTGCTCCCATTTTCTCTTCAAAAAAGATCGCTGGCCCTGTTCAGACTTGATCATGCCTGGTTGGAGATTCGCGAACCTGTTAAGGGCAATCAGATCAGTGCCAGAACCCGGACTATCCATTCGAAGATTTTGTATATTTTACGGTTCCTTATTACAATTAAAAACGAAAATATGAAGGAGTACAAATTAGAATCATTGATTTATTATTCGAAAATGACTCTGGACAAAGAGCACATTGTCAAAGATTCAACCAGGGATATTCAGGCTATGCTGGACCATTATGCACCACAAGGTTACCGGCTTGTTTCGACCGATGCAACAGATTTTGGATTTGCCGTTTATTTTTATTTGTACTTCGAACGTGATTTGCGGCAGATTTAGAAGGCTTTTTCCTGTACAGGATTGAACCACAAGTCATGTTGATCAAAGGTGAAATATCTTGCATTATGAATTGTTTTGCTATTTGACAGCAGATCGATCATACAAATCTTATAATTTTGACTTATTCTGTTAAGGGAATTGTGTCCGACTTAATTGGAAGATGTCGCAGGTTAAATATTACACGGTTTGATTACGGTATACTTGTGGCTTGCCTGGTAAGTTGTTTTTATTTTACATTTTCTTTTCACCAGACCATTGTTTTTCTCATGAACGAGGTAAGAGATGTTCTGATATCAAATAGAGGAGGTTGATTTATTTTGTCCACCTCAAAATAATAACTTTGATAAGCATGGTCCCAGCCCATGATAAATTCATCAACAAATCCTTGTTTGACCCTAATCGTGCCGGGCTGGCCAATATTATTATTTTCGACTACCGGAGGAGAAACACAATTCTGAAGACTCTCCTGATCGGATATACGGTTAAAATTTCAATATTAGTCCTGATTTTTGGCGAACTTTAGCTTTCCAGTGATATGCGTCCTGGAGGAGCATTCAAGCTCTGTCTTATTTGGCCGGATTTACGGCCTGTAATAGTTTTAAATGTTAGCGAATATGAATAGCAACAACAATCCGGAAACTTCAAAAAAAAGACGGGCATTTATTAAAAATTCCACTTTTTTGGCTACTGGCCTGTCAATGAGTGCATTGCCCATTGAATTGATTGCTTATGGTGCGGCAACGGACTCAATTAAGTTGGGTCTGGTGGGATGTGGTGGGCGAGGTACCGGTGCTGCCGTGCAGGCGATGCAGGCAAATGGTATCGTACAGCTTGTTGCCATGTGCGATGTTTTTGCCGGGCAACTGGATCAAAGTTACGGGAATATGTGTGCCATTCCGGAGATCAAGAATCAAATAAGCGTGCCTAAGGAAAGGCAGTTTGAGGGGTTTGATGGTTACCAGCAAGTCATAGATTCATGTGATGCAGTAATTTTAGCGACCCCTCCAGGCTTCAGACCACTTCATTTTGAAGCAGCTGTAAAGGCAGGTAAACATGTCTTTATGGAAAAACCACTGTCTTGTGATGGACCGGGAACCCGCAAGATACTGGAAGCTGGAAAGCTGGCCGTTCAGAAAAACTTAAAGGTAGTAGTGGGACTTCAGAATCGCTATGATCCGGCCTTTATCCAAATGGTGGACCGGCTACGAAAAGGTGCCATCGGAGAAATTGTATCCAGCACCTGTTACTACATGAAGGGAGAGTATGCGATTATTCCAAGATCGGAAGTTAATTCGGAACTGGCTTTTCAAATAAAAAATTGGCACTTTTTCAACTGGTTGTGGGGTGGAGCTCCGGCCGGTCTTCAGATTCATAATACAGATATTGTGCATTGGGTTAAAGGGAGTTATCCTGTCTCGGCTCAAGGTATGGGAGGAAGGTCTGTCTTGAGCGGACCGGATACGGGTGAAGTATTTGATCATTTTTATATCGAGTACACTTATGCTGATGGAAGCAAATTACATAGTCAGATCAGCATCATTAACAATACCTGGAGAAAGAATGGTGCTTTCTTTACCGGATCGAAAGGCAGGGCGGATGTGAAACAGGGAATTTTCAATGAAAAGGGAAAATCACTTTGGAAATTTGATGATTCGGATGCACCTAATGCTTATCAGATCGAACAGGACCGTTTTATTGAGGCGATTATCAAAGATCAGCCATTAAATGATACAGAATTTGGGGCGAATAGTTCGCTTTCAGCCATTTTGGGTAGGATGGCCTGTCACTCCGGTCAACTGGTGACCTGGGAAGATGCAATGAATTCAAATGTCGACCTCGCTCCGGATGAAATGGATTGGTCAACGACCCCTCCTTTATTGCCTGATAAGAATGGAATGTATCCGATTCCGGTTCCCGGCAGGACAAAAGCTTTTTAGGGCCGGATTCAGAACCTTATATGTATTTATCATACTGCAATTGTAGTGACCGAATAAATCGTAAAAATAGATTCAGAGTGCTATAGCTCAAATTTAATGGAGTATTTAATATTCCCGGTTTCCAGCGTTCGGTAAATATAACCGCTGTATTGATTGTATTTTAAATTTCGGGATTTTACTTTCTGAATTCATCTTTACGCCAAATTGGTGCTAATCAAAAAATGATTTTTAAAAACACCTCTTTTGTATCTTCCATCAAATTAAAAACATGTGGTAGATGGCAATGAATAATGTAATATCAAATTCAGAAATCTCCCGCTCTAATAAATTTAAAAGAATGTACTCTCCCAATTCTTTAAAAACTATTTATCACTTTCTCAGTATGGATAAAAAATTCGCACTAACGGCGCTATTGTTGCTGGGATACTTTATAGTGATAGGGCAGAATTTCGATTATTCAGTAAATCCACCGGCAGACCGGGCGAATAACATCCGAAGTTATCTTTGTGGAATAGCTAGTGATTTGACTAACAGTTCCCTGCTGGAGATTTCTGACCTTGACGAATGGAAAATGCAGGAAAACCGCCGTCGGACAGAATTAATGGAGATGCTTGGCCTTCAGGATAAACCGGTAATTGGTCAACGTGATGGGCTGAAAATTATCCGAACCGGCGTAATTCAGGAAGAAGGATTCCGGATTGAAAAACTCTATTATGAATCATTGCCCAATTTGCTTGTTCCTGCCAACCTGTACATTCCGGATGGTGTTGAAAATCCGGTTCCTGCCATTTTGTACGTTTGCGGGCATGCCCCTATGCAAAAGCAACACTATCAGGCGCATGCGAGAACCTTTGCTCAAAATGGCTTTGTTTGTCTGCTTATCGAAACGATCCAAAGGGGTGAGGTAAGAGGGGAACACCTGGGTGCTGAATCACTGGGCTGGTTTCATTGGTATAGTCGCGGATATAATCCGGGTGGAGTAGAGGTGTGGAACGGGATAAGAGGTATTGACCTGCTATGTAACTTGCCGGAAGTCGATACCGCACGGATCGGCGTGACCGGTATTTCGGGAGGTGGCTCCCAAAGCTGGTACCTTCCGGCTTTGGATCTGAGGGTAAAGGCAGTAGCTGCCGTTGCCGGTGCAGCATCATTGGAAGGGCAGGTATGTCAGCGCACGGTGGACGATCATTGTGACTGTATGATGCCAATAAATACCTATGGCATCGATTTCTCTGATATCGGAGCCCTGATAGCTCCCCGGCCATTCATGATTGCACAAACAACCGGTGATGGATATTATTCAATCGAATCAGTGCGAACATTGTTTCAAAAAGTCAAAAACATTTATACGTTGTATAGCAAAACTCAGAACCTCAAAATGGTCGAGGCTGCCGGCGGACATAGTTATGGGGAAAAGGATGAATTTCGCTCGCAGATACTGGCATTTTTTAGGAAAGAATTAATGGGCACAGATGTTGACTCAGGTGAGGAGGATCAAATTGATATTGCGGAAAAATGGACGGAAGATGAACTGAAGGTATATGTCGATGGAGTTCCTGCAGACGATATTACGAAAACGATCCAGGATTTATTTGTGGAGTTAGCTGATCCACCGGAAATTACCAGTCCAGAGCAATTTAGTGATTACCATAAAAAAGTGAAAGATTTTTTAATAGAGAAAACATTTCGTGCATTTCCCCGGGAAAAAATACCTCTGGATATAAGACTGGAATTTCGGGATAATGATTTTGCAAAATATGGAAGGCTGATTTTCAGCTTTGTATCGGAGGAGGGATGGCGATTAAAGTTTTCACTATTTAGGAGACAACCGGTGGAAAAACCTTCACCATTATTGGTAGTATTGGTCAATCCGGATGGTGATCGCTGGGCGCCGTATAACCTAACTTCCGGAATGGATGATAAGATGAATATTGTGTATTTTGAAGCCAGGGGAATCGGGGAAACGGGCTGGTCTCCGGGCCTTCAATGGCATATTCGCCGGGCAGCGGCCTGGACGGGCCGGACTATTGCTTCTATGAGAGTCTATGACGTGCTTCGGGTACTGCAAGCTTTAAGAATGATTCCTGGTGTTGATTCCAATAACATTTATCTCGCTGCGGAAGGAGAAATGGCAGCCATTGCCTCCTATGCCGCTTTAATGGATGGTCACATAAAGACGCTCATCCTCAAAGATCCTCTGGCAACTCAGAATATAGCCAGTCGACCGGATGGCCAAGGAGAAGCTATCGAAATGCTTAATTGTCTCCGGGTCACGGATTTAGCTCAGGTTACCGGATTGATGTATCCCAATGAAGTTGTAACGATTGGTCCGATGCCGGATACTTACCGCTGGGTCGAAAACCTTTACCGGCAATTGAATAAACCGGATGCTTACAAAAACGTGCAAAAACTCTCCGAATGGAAAGCTGATTAAGCAGCTTGGACGACATTCCAGTTCAACAATTCGACGAGAGCTTGACTCTAAATACCCTAAAAGGGCCTAAAAGGGGACTTCCCAATCTGCGGGAAAAAACCATTATCACATTAAAAGGAGCACTTCAACCATAATACCATAGAACCAAAATACTAGAACACCATTCAAAAAACCAATGGGTCCTCGATCTCTGCATTCGATCGTTTTCTTAATCTCTCCAGAGGTTTTTTGGAACATTTCTTCGTGCCGGTCATTTGGTGTGTTGTGGAGCTCCCGGATCCGAATTCGCGTGAGACCTCACAAGAATCCTGGAGTAGCCAGCTCCTTAGGACCCTTACAGTTAAACAATTAAACGACTCAACAGTTAAACATTACAATCAATTCTCTTCTGCGTATTTTTTAAAGTTGTTCAGGATAGCCTGCCAACCATCCCTTTGCATATCAACCGGATTTTCACTTTCAGCGTCAAAAGTTACTGTCACATGGGTATTGCTACCGTTTCTTTTAAAGTCAACCGTTACTTTTCTACCATCTGTCATCGTATAGGTAAATGTCTTTTCATCGACTACTTCGTCATAAATGGCTTCAAAGTCAAAGCCCCAGCTTCCGTCTTTGGCTTCCATTCTGGAGTTATAGCGGCCACCAACCCGCATATCGTTTTCAGCTTTAGGGCAATGCCACTCGTCAGAGGCAAAATTCCATTTTGTAATGTGTTTGGGATTTGTGTAGAAATCCCAGACTTTTTTGCTGTCAGCTGAAATAGTGGAATGAATCGTGATTTTTGTTATGCTCATATGATTTAAATTTTAAGATGCTTTTAAAATTGATTGTTATCCTAACATTGGAAGATATTTATCTTTATTATCCCAGGGCACCTCTATTTACCTCTGAATGAGTAAAAATTCAATAAGATGCAGCCAGACAAGGCTGGAGGAAGAAAGATAGCCGTAGCTACCTGACTGACGATCAACGAAGTAAGGCGAAGCATGTTATTAAATAAATTTTCGAAGAAAATTGTTTTTACCATGAACGAGGTTGATAGAGGTGCCGCCAATAGTACCCAGAGGTTAATTGCAAGCAATACCAAAGGAAGAGCCAGTCCTGATTGTGCTGTAATTGTATGAACCAGGATAATTCCTATCATTACAGGGAAAATTACAATGGTACCCAATGCCCGTGTCCTTGGAATAATGAAAAGCAAGCCACCAATAATTTCTACAAAGCCAACCAGAGGCATTAACCATCCAATTTCCGTGAATGCATGCCATGCTTTTTCCAGGTTTTCAGGAATATCATCCGGTACCGGCATGTAATTGAAAAATTTATTCAAACCAGCGTTAATAAACATTAAACCAAAAAGCACACATAGTACAAAAATGATTTTCTGTTTCATAAATCAGTTATTTTTTGAGGGTTAACAGTAACTCATCCAATTCATTCAAAGCAATGGTAAAACCTTCCTTAAATCCCATTTCGATAATTTTTTCCAAGTCAGTCAGGGTCTCGTGTTTGATCGAAATATTTACCATAGTTGACGTGCCCATTGCAATAAAATCCAAATTCCATTCAGAAGCAGGTAACTCATTGCTGATATTTTCGTCTTTGTCGCAAAAGGCATCAGTAAATTTAAAATTGGTTTTTGGTGTAATAGAAATAAAGTCCTGGATTGACCAATGTTCTTCACCGTCCGGTCCGCACATAGCATAAAGTCTTCGTCCACCTTCTTTAAACTCCATCGATTTTGTTTTGGATACCCAGGGTTTGGGTGCCCACCATTGGTCAAGAATTTCTGGTTTAGTATAAGCATCCCAAACCAAAGAGTGTTCTGCGGCGAATGCTCTTTTTACATCTACCTTGTTGGTTTCTTTATTCACAGTGAATACAAACGTTAGATTGCTGCTCATTTGATTTTATTTTTGGTTTTAAGTAATAAGATGTCAAGCGTGTGAAACGCTCTTCCTTTAATTTATCAGTTTCAATTAAGAAACCAATCGGTTGCAAATATATATGCAACTTTTCGGTTTCGCAAAGTTTTTAATACTTTTTTTGCGATTATAAGTGACAGGTCATGACAGCATTTTTTATATCAGTAACTCGGTAAGTTTTTCGAATAATACAAAGGTAGATCGTTGGATCCTTTACCAGGCGGTCTGTATCCGTCAATTGAAAGGGATTAACACGACATCATTCTCCATGAATGGAGAAATAGTAGCCTGGATAGGAGAGAGACTGGGATGGCAGCATTGGGAGACTTCAGGTTACCA